>JACDAY010000003.1 GCA_013695195.1 Blastocatellia bacterium
GTCATCTTCCTCGTTCTCGTCGTCGTCGGTAGTCCCAAGGTATTCGTCCGTTTCAACGTTTTTCATCGATTCCTCTTCGTAACGGGCAAGCTCGGCGGCCTTGTATTGAGCTTCTGCAACGGTTTCCTGTTTTTCACTGGCCTCGCGTGCCTTCAGCATATTGCAGCTTCCTTCAAGCACGGCGCCGTCTTCGATCAAAAGCCTCGGCGTCTGCACATTGCCGATAACCCGCGAAGTGCGCCCAAGCTGAATTTTCTCAGTCGCTATAATATCGCCGTTAACGGTTCCGTTTATCATTGCGGATGATACCGCAACATTTGCATCGACCTGGCCGTTCGTGCCGACGAGCAGAGTTCCGGAATCAGAGGTAACTGTTCCGACCAAATGCCCGTCGACCCGCAGCATCGCCTGAAACTCGGTTTCACCTGTAAGCGTTGTCCCGTGCCCGACAAAGCCGCTCAACCGGCCTTCCTTTATATCGCGGGCCATCGATTCGCTGTCGGTTACGGCACGCGACGAGGGTGAAGCACTTTCGCTGGAATATTGATACACCGGAGCTGTCTCCTGCTGCTGCGGCTGGCCCTGATAGTTTGTTTCGTTCGATGGCTCCGTTCTGGAACTTCTTCCCATTCTAATCATAGCTTTGAAACTCCTTTAAAATTCTAAGATTTGAAACGGCAGTTTAACCGGGAGAAGACCCTGAAGATTTATATCAATTTAACTTGCCGAGGTATGTGACACCGAAATTGATCTACTATTCAATCTTAATCGACCGAATGCAATGTGTCCAGCTTTTTTTGAGAGCCGGCAATGCGGATTCTGGGTAGTGGTTCAGTTTGAATTTCTTTTGGGGATCGATTTTGATTTAGAACAACAGGCCACCCCGACGGGGCTTGCGACCTGTTTCCCCTCTTGGCCGTCTACAAACAGGACATCCCTCCGGGACTATTCTTGCTCCGCCAGGAGCAGCCTGTTTGTAGAAAAACATGTCGGCCGAACTGTTTTAGCTCCACAGGAGCGGCCTGTTCATTGACTATATATAACCGGTCTATAAAAACAATTTTTCAAACTGAACCAATACTGGATTCAGCCAGGGTTTGTTAAATCGCTTGCGGCGTGCAAAAATTAAAGGTTTGGGAGGTTGTGGAAAAATTGTTCGCGGAAACTAAAACTAAATCGAAGCTGCTCAAAAAGATGGGCAATGCTATCGCGGATTTTTCGATGATCGAAGATGGCGATAAGGTGATGGTGTGCCTTTCGGGCGGAAAGGACAGCTATACGATGCTCGATCTACTGCTCGACGTCCAGAAGCGAGCACCGGTTAAATTCGGGATTCTTGCGGTAAATCTCGACCAAAAACAGCCCGACTTTCCCGAGGAAGTACTGCCAAATTATCTTGAAGGCCTCGGCGTAAATTACCGCATTGTTGAAGAAGATACTTATTCGATCGTAACCAAGCATATTCCCGAAGGTAAGACTTACTGCTCTTTATGCTCTCGGCTACGGCGCGGAATCCTGTACTCGACCGCCATCGAGGAAGGCTGCACTAAGATCGCGCTCGGCCATCACGCCGACGATATAATCGCCACCTTCATGCTCAATCTTTTCTACGTCGGGCAATTGAAAGCGATGCCGCCCATCCTGCGCAACGACGCTGGAAATAACACGATCATCCGCCCGCTCGCTTACTGTCAGGAAAAAGAGATCGTCAAATATTCCGAAGAAAGAAAGTTCCCCATCATCCCCTGCAACCTTTGCGGCTCGCAGCCGAACCTGAAACGCGCCCGCGTCAAACGGCTGCTAAACGAGCTTGAAAAGGAAACTCCGTTCATTCGCAGCTCGATAATGACCGCGCTCACAAATGTTACCGGCTCGCACCTGCTTGATAACCAGCTCTACGATTTCCGCAATTTCGAACCGCTGATCAAGAAAATTCCCGGCGGGCACGGAAGCGTGGAAAAGGAATTGGACGCCGTGTTCGACCACAGTGAAATTGCCTTGGCGCCGGATATGATGGAAGTGGTTGGTATCGAGAGGAATTAGGAATGGAACACGATGGGCACTGAAAAGCACGGATTTTCACGGATCTATATGAATATATTAAAGCGGCGATAAATAATGTGCGGATTTGTTTGAATAAACAACGCTATGAGCGAAGTAAATTTGCATACCGACTTGAATTTAAGGGCCGAAATCAGGCTTTATTACGACCTTTACATTCCAGAAAATGCCAAAAAATACGCGCCGTTGCTGATCGCCGTTCACGGTTACGGCGCCCACAAACGCTATATGATGCGCGAAGCGAGATTAGTTACTCCCGTCGATTGGGTGATCGCCTCGATTCAAGGCCCGCACCAGCATTTTCGCGTAAACGGCGAAGGCTACCGCGTCGGTTTCGGCTGGCTGACCGATCACAGGCCGGAAGAATCCGTCTCGCTTCACCATAATTTTCTTCTAGAACTGATCAAAAAGCTCGCCGGCGAAGAGATAATCGACCCGGAAAGGATATTTCTCTACGGTTTCTCCCAAGCCTGCGCGCTCAATTTCCGCTTCGCTTTTACTAACCCAGACATTTTACGCGCTCTCGTCGGCATCTGCGGCGGCATTCCGGGCGATCTGGAGACAAATCCGGTTTACAAACTCTTTGCGGCTGATACTTTCTATTTATATGGAGACGATGATGAGTTTTATACCCAGGAAAAACTTAAAGGATTCGAGCAAAAACTGCGGGATCGCCTGCCGAACTTTCAGTCAAAGCAGTATAATGCGAAGCACGAAATCACCGACGATATGCGGGAGGATATAAAGATATTTTTGTCGAAAGAGCGGGGGGTAAGTCGCCCTTCCCGCCCTGTAAACTAATTTTAACAGAAATCTTGATACGCTAAATAAATCCTGTTGGAAAAAGAATTATTGCAGCCAGCTGCAGTCTGGAAGGGTTGCTTGCACCCGCTCTTTTTTAATTCATCTTTAATTGTCTGATTTCAACTTTCCCTTCAATCCCAGGCGGCAATGTAAGTTGTGGCGTATCTTCCCCGGACGCGTTTTTTACGATTTCGACCTGCAGATCATCGGCGCGAAGATTATCAAACAGCGACTTTCCTCCAAACAGTACAACGGTTGCTTTCTTTGCGGGATCATTATTTACCGGCACAAGATAAAGCCTCTCGATGTGTTTTTCGCCGATGCGGAATGTAACGTCTACTACCGTTTCGAGCGGCGTGGCCTTCGGGTTTGAAATACTGATCGGAACCTGTCTCGCGGTGAAATCTTCTCTATGATCGCTTAGATCGATACTTTCTGTGGAAACGGACATTAATGATCTGATAAAACCCGCCGGGCCGCGGACACGGACTTTTTGCGGCGTTACCGTTTCGCTGTAAATCTCAAAATCCACGGGAACGGCGCCTTCGGTCTCGGCTTTTACCGGAATGTCTTTTTCTTCCACCGACTCCAGCCTTACAGCGATCTTGTTCGGCTGAATTTCATCGAGCTTTACGCCGGTCGGCAGTGCAACTGTTACATTTTCAGGGGTCAACTGAATCACCCGGTCGCCGGTAGAGACGTCCGTCAGATCGAGCGAAACGATCAGGTCGTTTTTATTTATCTGATCGATCTTTCGCTTATCGCCGCTGATGACTATATCAACATCCTGAATAGGAGAATTCGTCACCTCGGTATCATTCGAAAAACGAAGCGTAAGCGGAACGCCGCTCATTCGCGTTGTCGTCGGCGTGCTCAGGCCTGTTACGCCGACCCAAAGAGCGATGGTAATAACGAGCGCCACAAGTTTCATCAACCAATCTTCGAGGAAGACCTTGCGAAGAAGGTTTTTCAAAAACGGCCATCCAGCCCGTTTTTCATGTGAATTTTCGGTTTCAGATAACATACTCATTAAGTTCTGAGTTAAAGCTTCAGCGTGTGTCTTCGATTTTTCAACACCACTCACGAAGTCAGTTCTGACAAAACGCCCGCTGAAGCGTGAACTCAAAACCGTGAACTATCCTATCGTTATTTCACTTTCCGCTTCATTCATAGTCTTTGCCGGCTCGCGTTTCTTTTGGATAAGCGGAATTTCCATTGCGTCGAGTAGCAGTTTGCGAAGCTGCGTCGTATCTATGTTCCGCCGTATTTCGCCGGCCGAGACATAAGTAATCAAGCCGGTTTCTTCCGACACCACGAGCGATATCGCATCGGTTCCCTCGGTAATCCCGATCGCAGCCCGGTGCCGCGTTCCCAACTCGCGTGAAATGCCGGGATTTTTGGTCAGCGGCAAAAATACTGAAGCTGCGGCAAGCCTTTCATTCTGAATAATCACAGCTCCATCATGGAGCGGCGTAGCAGGATTGAAAATGGTTACCAGTATGTCATATCCCACCCTGGCATCGAGCTGAACGCCGGCGTCGATAAAATTACGCAAACCAACATTTCTCTCGATAACGATCAACGCTCCGGTCTTTTCGGAGGCAAGAGTCGTTACCGCGAGCACGATCTCGTCGTAAACGCTGCCGCCGAATTGTCCCCGCTGCTTTCTCAAAATCGGAAAGCGCAGGTGGTTCGCAAAATAGATCAGCGCCTGCCGGATCTCCGATTGGAAAAGCACGATGATCGCAAACCCGATATAAACTACTGCATAGCGCAGGACGAATTCGAGCGTTGCCAGATCCTGCGCAACCGCCAGCCAATAAAGCACCGCGAGCAGAACGAGCCCTACAATCGTCGGTACCGCGCGGGTCCCGCGAAGAAGGCGCAGCACGACATACACAATAATAAAGACCAACGCGATATCTAGCACGCTTCGCACGGTATTTATCGTCGGAATGTAGCCGGTGAAATCCATATGAATAATAGTTTCGAGTTTCGAGTTCCAAGTTAAGAATTTTGTCGTGGGCTCCCAACTCGGAACTCCGAACTCGAAACTCCGAACTCTCTTTACCCAATATGTTTCGGATTTTCCTCTTCGACATCGCCGTCGGAAAGGTTCGCCACTTCCAAGAATATCATATCGACTTTCGGCTCGGCTTCCTTCATTTTTGCTTCGACCTCCGCAACGGTTTTAACAATGTCCGTGCTTGTCAGGCCGTCCTTAACATTGAAGCGGACATTTACCAGAATCTGCTTCGGCGCCATGTGCATGGTCAAAAGCTCGATGACTTTATTGACATTCGGGTGGCCGCTGATCGCCGCGCGGATCGCTTCGACCGACTTCGGGATCGCAGCTTCGCCAAGCAAAAGCCCACGCGATATCCGTGCCAAAACAAAGGCAACAACCGCCAAAACCACACCGATCGCCATCGACGCGACGCCGTCCCAATAAGCCCCGTAATGATCCGCAAGATAAATGCCGATCCCTGCCAGTACAATTCCGATGAGGGCGGCGGAATCCTCAAAAATAACAGTCTTTGCCGTTGGATCCTTGGATTCACGTAGGTACTGCATGAACGGAAGGCCTTCGTGATGAGCTTCCGTTATCTCCTGATAAAGAGCGAGAGCGATCGAGCCGGCTTCTAGCACAAACGATATGCCGAGTATCCAATACGCCCAATTGACATTCTCCGGCGCGTGCGGATGCGTCAGTTTTTGGAAGCCTTCGTATAGCGCAAAGGTTGCACCGACGCCGAAAATAAAGATCGCGGCGATGAATGACCAGAAAAACCGCTCCTTTCCATACCCGAAAGGATGCTTTTCCGAGGGAGGCTGCTTAAAAAAGCGCAGGCCTAAAAGCAAAAAGACCTGGTTGGTCGTATCCGCCAGCGAGTGTAAAGTTTCCGCCATCATGCCGGACGAACCAGTCATGATCGCCCCGATAAGCTTCAAAACCGTGATCAGCCCGTTGGCAATAAGTGCACCAAGAACAGCTAACATTCCATATCTCCTGATTCTTGAATGAATGCAACCCTAATTGTTAAACACAAGATTAAACCGCTGAGACGCAGAGGAAATCAACCGCAGATGGACGCGGAGACGATTAACATTTAAATTCATTTTATATATTCCATATCTGCGTTCATCCGCGTATATCGGCGGTTACAATTCTCATTCTCTGCGTCTCTGCGGTGAAAATTTGTATTTATCAATTTCGTCTTTTCTTCGCACGCTGCATAAAACCGACCAGATTGCCCGCCGCATCTATCACGCCTAATGCCCCGACGCCGTTCGCGTTCATCAGTTCTCGTGCCTCCGCGAGCGGCGTTCCGATCTCGACAAAATAATCAGCGACAACGGGACGCATTATCTGTTGAATCGTAACGGTGCGCCACCTGTCTCGCGGGATTTTCTTCATATCCTCGAGCATCAGAATACCGTAAAGCTGCCGCTGCTTCGCCACCGGAAACACATTAAAGCGATACATAGGCAAAATATTATCTACGAAATGCTGGATGACCGACTCCGGCGAGACTGAAACGGCAAGCTGCATTACGCTTTCGACCACACGCTTTTCCGATGCATGCACTTCGCGAATAATACCTTTGGCTGAATCAAAAAGAAAAAACCCGGTCATTATCGCCCAAAATCCCGTAAAAAATTCCGCACGGATGATTACGATAAAAATTCCAAGCATCATCAGCCCGACGGCGATCACCTGCCCGCAACGTCCCGTCAGGATCGTCGCTTCATTCAGGTCTTTTCCGTTCCGCCAAAGATAAGCACGCAAAACGCGGCCGCCGTCCAGCGGATAACCCGGGAAAAGATTGAAAACCGCGAGCAGAAAATTCGATAAAGCGAGGAGAAAAAGAAGAATCGCGAGAATATCGACGCCTGCCGAATTTGCCGCCGCCATCAGAAGCACAAAAACTACCGCCAGCAAAAAACTTGCCGCAGGCCCGGCAATGGCGATGCGAAATTCGGCCCGCGGCGTTTCCGGCTCACGGCTAAACCGCGTCAGCCCGCCAAACGGGTGCAGCACTATCTCGACAACATGCATACCCTCCATCCGCGCAATAAATGCGTGCGCAAACTCATGCAGAAATATAGAAATAAAAAAAACGAGCGTAGTAACAAACCCAAGTACAAAGCTTCCTGCAAAATTCCCGACCAGCCGGTTTATGCTCACCGCCGTGATAGCCGACATCAAAAAAAGCACAAAGAACCAACGGTAATCCGCCCGCACCGGTATCCCCGAAAGTCGCATAAGAACTATCTGCCGCCTGAAAAAATCAAAATATCGCATCGTAAACCGCTGATGCACTCAGATTATCATAATGAAAAATTGAAAATGAAAAAGGGCGAAAGTTTGGTTACAACTAACTTTCGCCTCGGTAAATATTGTGACCTAATTTGTGGCGGGCAATGTCTAAGCCTCGAACGGGATCTCGGCATTCTGTAAGACGCCGAGTTCGTTGCGCGAGACTTTTTCGAGAAGTTTCGTGTCGTCGAACATTTTAACCAGGCCCATGACGGTTGCGTAGCGCGGTTCTTCGGAGACTGTAACAGGCAGGTTGATGAAGTTCCGCATGTATTTGTCTATGCCGTCGAGCAAGGCTCCGCCGCCGGTCAGGATAACTCCGCGGTCGTAAATATCCGCGGCTACCTCAGGGCGAAGTTCGGTCAGGGTGTCTTTTACTGTCTGCGCTATGCGGCGGACGATGCTTTCGACTATCGGATAAACTTCGCCGGATGTAATGTCCACCGCCGAAGGGCTGCCGGTTTGTACGTCCCGCCCACGAACGGCAATTGTTTTGGAAATCTCTTCCGGCAAAAAGGCGGATGCGAACGAAGTCTTTAAAAATTCAGTTGTTTCTATTCCAACCTGAAGCCCGCGGTGACGGCGCAGATGCGTTGCCAAAACCGCATTGATCTCGTTGCTGCCGTATCGCTCGGAGGTCGAATGAACGATCGCTCCCTTTGCGATTATTGCGATATTCGTCGTGCCGGCTCCGATGTCGACTATCGCCGAGCCGCGTTTGTCATTAGGCAAAACGCCTGCACCGAAAGCGGCGGCGAGGCCTTCTTCCATCATATAAACTTTGCCTATGCCAGAGTCTTCCGCAGCATTAAGCAGGGCACGCTGCTCCACATGCGTAACGTCCGAAACCATGCTCATCACGGCCTGCAGCGAAATGTTAGAGCCGCCGGTTTTCGCCTTTTTGACGAAATGGGCAAGCATCTTTTTGGTACGCTCAAAATCGCCGACCACGCCGCCGATCAGCGGCGCGCGTACCACGACATCGCGGCCTTCGCGGCCCGACATATCGGCTGCTTCCTGCCCGAAAGCAACTATTTCTTCGGACATTTCATTGATGGCAACCAACGAGGGCTCGTCCACTACGACGCCCCGGCCCTTTACGGCTATGATAGTGTTTGCCGTCCCAAGATCGATTGCCATGGAATCCGTTACAAGTTTTTTGAGTGAGGAAATCTTTAACATAAACTTAACCAAACGATTATATTCTTTTCCCGGTAGGTGTGACAATAAAATTCTTTCCCGATACGCGGATTTTTAACTCCATCTTACTTCAAGAACCTTCACCGGCTGAACGCGATTTTTGACTGTTAAAGGCTCACGCGGGTTTACGGGAATTACATTTCCGCTCGCCGCGGCCGTTGCTTCGCTCATCAGTATAGTACCGCCCCCAGCGTTTGATTGGAGCCGCGACGCAACATTCACCGTATCTCCGATCGCCGTGTATTCAGACCGTCTTTCCGAGCCGATATAGCCGATGGTGGCTTCGCCGGTATGCAGCCCGATGCCTATTGCAAGTGTAGCGTAGCGCTCGGCAGTCAGTTCAGCGTTTAGCATTACAACGCGCTTCTGCATTGTAACCGCTGCTTTTACAGCATTTAAGGCGTCTTCAGGTGTTGCCGCAGGCGCGCCGAAAAGTGCCATTAATTCATCACCTATGTACTTATCAAGCGTTCCACCGTGATCGAAAATAATTTCGGTCATTGCGGAAAAATAACGGTTCAATACGCCTACAACCCTCTCCGGCTTCTCATTTTCGGAGAAAGCTGTAAAGCCGCGAATGTCAGCAAAAAGGACCGTGATAATCTGGTTTACGCCGCCCAGTCGAAAAGAATCAGGATTTTCAAGCAGTTGTTTTACAACATACTCAGGCATAAAACGGCTGTAATTAGCCCTTGCTACCTCTTCGCGCGCCAGGCGTTTGTGGGCCTTTACCGTTTCGACCGTAACTGCGGTCTGCGCCGCAACAGCGCTGATAAGCTCCAGATGGTCCGGTGTAAACGCGGCAAACGGGTCGAGCCTGTCCGCATAGAGCACGCCGTGAACATTCGATTCGGTTATCAGGGGCGCACAGATCGTCGATCTTACGCCTTGTGAAACAATCGATTCGGCACCCGAAAACTGCGCGTCCGTTTTTGCGTCCTGCGACAGCACGGCAACTTTTTCGCGCATTACCTTTTGAGTGATCGTCCGGCTGATAGTCAGCTTTTCGGTCAATTTTTCAACGTTTTCGTCTCGGGTCCTGACGGCTATCGGAAAAAGGCTGTAATCCAAAATTTTGCCGTCGGGCGATTCATCGGCGATGAGAGCGACCACGCGGTCGGCCGGGCTTCCTCGAAATATAAGATCGGTTGCCTTTTCAAATATTTCTTTTAAGTCAAATACCGTGCCAAGCGATTTGCTCATTTCATAGAGCAGCTCAAGCATCTTCGCCTTTCGCCGCAGGTCCTTTACTTCCTCAGGCGTAGCGATCGACGATTCCATCGAAAGGTTTGCCTGCTTGCCAATAATTTCATTTGCCGACAACTGAACTTGTGTGTGGCCAAGCGGTTTGTCGTCAAAGTCGACGCCTCTGGGAGCCGCAGCAATTGCTGAATCGTTATGTCGGTAGCCGCCCGACATCGTCAATCCTAAAGGTTCCGGCGGCAGTGAACCTGTTTCCGAGTATTCAAGCCCGCTCTCACCGATGACAATTACATCGCCTCTCACAAGCGTTTTTTCGAGCGTCGACGTTCCATTTACAAATACGTGGTTCACGCTTCGTGTAAGTATTCCGTTCTCGATATAGCCGTCTATGATCTTAAACCTGCCGCCTTCGCCGGCTATTCTGGCATGCTTGCGCGAAACGCGCCGGTCATTGAGAACAATATCGTTATCCTTTGCCCGCCCGATTGAATAGGCTGCGCCGGGAACTAGGTTGATCTCCCAAATTCGGCCGTTAGGTTCTGTAATTTTTATAGTTGCACTCACGGTATCGCTAATTGTAAATGGTAATTGGTAAATGGTAAATTGAGAACGCTTTCATTCTATGATTTATTTCGAAAACAATGCCACAACTCAGGTCGCACCGGAAGTTTTTGATGCGATGAAGCCGTTTCTCAACGACTCGTTCGGAAATCCGTCGTCGGCATATTTTTTCGGGCGCGGAAACCGGCAAGTGATCGAAGCGGCACGCGAATCGGTCGCCGGCCTGGTTGGAGCGTCCGATTCAGGCGAGATAGTTTTCACATCCGGCGGCACGGAAAGCGACAATTGGGCGATTCTCGGCGCATTGGAGGCCGAGCCCGAAAAGAATCATATCGTAACTACACGCGTCGAGCACGAAGCCGTTCGCAAGCTTTGCGAAAGGCTGGAAAAGAAGGGTTTTCAAGTTACATGGCTTGATGTCGGTGAAGATGGTTCGCTTGATCTTGAGCAACTGCGCTCCGCTTTAAATGTGAAAACGGCCGTAGTCTCGGTAATGCTCGCAAATAACGAAACCGGCATTATTTTCCCCGTCGAAGAGATCAGCCGTATTGTAAAGGAGAATTCCAGCGCTCTATTTCACGTCGACGGTGTAAACGCCGCCGGGAAAATTCCGATAAATTTAAAAGATACAGAGATCGATCTATTTTCAATCTCCGGCCACAAATTTCACGCGCCGAAAGGCGTCGGCACTCTGTATGTACGACAAGCTGTCAGCCTGTTGCCGATGTTTACCGGTGGCACTCAGGAAGGCGGAAGGCGTCCCGGCACCGAAGCCGTCCACCAGATCGCAGGCCTTGGCAGGGCGGCGGAATTTGTAAAAGATATGACAGCGATGGAACGCGTCCGAACACTCCGCGATAAACTGGAGTGCGAAATTTTGAATAAAATTCCAAAATCTCGTTTGAATGGAACGTCCGTTCCGGCAAAACGACTGCCGAACACCTCGAATATCTCGTTCGAAAACATAAACGGCGAAGCGATCCTCGCCCGCCTCAGTGACCTCGGCGTCTGCGTCTCGACCGGCTCAGCCTGCAACTCCGATGACCACACCGCCTCGCCCGTTCTCCAGGCAATGAACATCCCCTATTCCCAGGCCATGGGCTCGATCCGCTTCTCGCTCGGAAGATATAATACCGATGAAGAAGTTGATTTTGTGTTGGAGCAGCTGCCCGCGATTGTTACGGATTTACGATCGATGGCAGAATAGACGTATTGGACAAGTAAGACTTAATAGATACTCTTTGTCTAATAGAATTTGTCTAATAGAGAAATACAAGCTGCTTATCTATTGTAAATACACTACTTATCTCTTTGACAGTTGCTAAAAAATAACTTAATGTGTATACACAGTGTCCGATATGGCTAGTCATTACGGTGAGTGAAGACCGCCACGTTCCGTATGACTGCTAAATATCTGATTGATACCCTTAAGTGCGATTTAAGCCTTCACGAGATAATTCGACTAATGTAGGCTCGTCACAATTTGCTTTCCGTGTCTTGAAAGAGACAGCTACTTATAAAATCGATGCGCGATACAATGTATAAATTAATTTACACAGCATCAAGCCGCCTTTTCTATCCCGTATCGCGCCAGTTTCAGGTAGAGTCCGCGCCTGGTCAGGCCGAGTTCGTTGGCGGCGCGTGAGATGTTCCAGTTGTGGCGGGCTAGGCAGCCTTGAATCATCCGCGTTTCCAGATCGCAGACCGCATTTTCGAGCGTTCCGCTGGTTATGGCGGTATTGAATGAAAACGAGCTTTCGAAAGAGGCTATAGGCTTCACTTTCGGGTTGTCGCCAAAGGTCGTCAGCGGACGGGCGGCTCGTTTCAGGTCGGGCGACAGATGGGCCGGCGTAACCAGTTCGTTATCCTCGGCGCGGGCGATTATTCTCTGCACCTCGTTGCATAGCTGGCGGACGTTCCCTTCCCAATTGCACAGCATCAAAAGATCGACGGTTTGCGGCGTAAATTTGATCTCACGTTTATTAAACCGCGCCGAATAATGGTTGATGTAGTAATTTACTATCGGCGGAATTTCGGAACGGCGCTCGCGCAGCGGCGGCACGCGGAGCCGGACAACGTTGAGGCGGTAATACAGGTCTTCACGGAAACTGCCGTTGGCGACTTTTTCTTCAAGCGGCATATTCGTCGCGGCGATCACGCGGACATCGACCTTTATCGGGCGTTTTTCGCCAATCGGCTGCACCTCGCCTTCCTGCAGGAAACGCAGCAGTTTCGGCTGCACATCCAGCGGCAAATCACCGATCTCATCCAAAAACAGAGTTCCACCGTCAGCCGCGCGGATCATGCCGGGCGAATCTGTCATTGCGCCGGTAAACGCGCCTCTGCGATGACCGAATAAGTGGCCTTCGGCCATTTCTTTCGGCACGGCAGTGCAGTTAAACGGGACAAAAATCTTGTCCTTGCGGTTTGAGGTTGTGTGGATGGCACGCGCAACCAGCTCTTTGCCGGTGCCCGATTCGCCGGTTACGAGTACCGTTACATCAGACGAGCGAATTTTATACACTTCCTCGACCAGCGCCGTCATTGCCGGTGAGGAATGGATAAAGCCGGGCATCAGGCTGCTGGACGTGTATGGGCTTGCTTCCTGTTCCGCGGGCGTTGACCTGTCCCTTTCGCGAAGGGAAATGACGTCCAACCCGAGCTCGACCACCCGAAGCAATGGCTGCAGCGAGCTGTCGTCATTCAAAACCGCGCCCGCTTGCGGATATATCAGCAGGAATGCGGGTGGTGCATTTGAAGTCCGAAGAGGAAGTATCGCCAGATTCTTCGTTCGCGAAAAAGTTTTTTCCTGGCCTTTGTGCTGTGCGGCGTCAAACTTTGCTACGAGCTCTGAGCTTTCACCGGGCAAATAGCCGTGTGTGATAAACGGCTGAAGCTGATTCCTGTCGTCTGGCTGGGCAATTATGATCTTTTTTACCTGGCTTTCCTGCTGGAGCACGGCGACAAGTTCTCGGAAAAGAAGCTCGCGCGATGCTGTAGCCTCCGCAAGCCGCACCATCAAAAGCTGAGAAACGACAGAATTCGACATTCTGTCTTCACTGGTTTTTAATTCCGCGGCAGAACTTTCAAGAGTCCCGATCTTTTCATCGACCGAATCGGTCAAAGTCGTGATTTCGAGCTTTGCGAAAATTTCGCGCGCCGACGTCAGGTGTTTGATTGCCCGCCTGCGCTGGACGACCGGCAGATTTCCGCCGATCAGATAGTGTAAAAGGGCGGTGTGATACAGATCTCCGGCGGCTTCAAATATGGTCAGGCTGCGGTTGAAATGATGCACCGCAAGCTGCTCGTCGTCATCCTCAAGCGCCGCTAAACCTCTGATCCGCTGAATATTGCCGAGCACAAAAAAATCGGAACCCGGATCACCGTCTTCGATAACTTTTAAATAATTTTCACATTCGGCCGGCCCGCCTTCGTGCAGATAGCTTTCAGCCAGAACAAGCCCGGCCATATTCGCAAAATGTTTATCGCCGATCCGGCCTGAAAGCTCAATGGTCTCCCGTGCCGTTTCGATAGCCGAGCTAAATTTCCCCCGAGCCAGAAAGCACCGGGCAAGATTTCGCAGGGCCTGAACCTCATACCATTCCCGCTTTCGTTCCCTGGCAAACAAAATGGCCTTCTCCAGAAATTCTTGCGCCTCTTCAAACTCGCCTCTGAGTATTTTCAATTCCCCAAGCGAATCCAGAATACCGGCGACGTGCACGTGATTCGATTTGACGGCCAGATCGAGCGCCCGCTTTATGACGGCGTCCGCTTTTGTCCATTCGCCGATGAGCGTTAGATTTATGCCGAGGTTATTATAGGCAATAACGGAATTGAGGACGTGCTCGGTGCGTTCGAAAAATTCGATGGATTTTTCAAGACACGCGATGCCGTCCAGCGGGCGCCGCAGAAACCAATATGCGCCCGACATATCCGTGTAAAGCTTTCCGAGCATGAAAGGTGCAGATTGATCGCCGATAATCTGGATTCCAAGCTCAAAATATTCCAGCGATTTTTCGGCAATTCCTTCGTGATGATAGCTGAGGGCGATCTCGCGATAGGCTTCCGCCATGCCCAGCCAGTTGCCGTACTCGCGAAAATTACCGAGCGATTTTTCCGCATAGCCGCGGCTGATAGGATACTCGTTCAGTTTCCGGTAGACGCGCGCCAGCGCGATTTCTATGCTGCCGCAAAGGAGACCGAGATCGTTTTCCTGTGCTTTATCGAGTGTTTCTTTTAGAAGCGTTACGGCCTTTGGCTGGTCGGTCAGATTATTGTAAGCAATGGCAAGCTGCGTCGTTACCCTGACCTGCGTCTCCGTTCTGAGGCGTTTCAGGTTGTCTTCATCTTCAAAAGGCCTTACGGCTTCAAGCGATTCCTTGTAACGCCCGACCGTTTCCAGCGTAAATGATAAAAGCCGTTTAAGATTTGCCAGATTGTCGGGAGAATGACCATAGTTTTCGACCGCCTTTACTAAAACATATTCCGCCTCGTTTGAAAGGCCATCCCGCAATTTCTGTCCCACGTCGGAGAAGATTTTGTCTATTTTTGTATCTGAAATGCTCCGGGAGCTTCGTGTGGAATACACGTCAGCATTCCCGCCAAAAGCAGGCGCATTCCCGGACATTGAAATATCTCTGGCCGCAGGCATCTCTTTATTCATTAAAAGTACGCGGGATAAACAGCGAATAGGAGCCTGGTTTCAGCAACAAGCTCGGAAAAAACCGCTCAAATTGAATACTTGGTAATCAGCGCTCCTGCAATGTATCAAAAAAAAATGCGTATGTCTATTATTTCTTTTACAGGAAAATCGTAATCGTTGGACGAACCCGCGCAAGTTATGACATTCTTTTACACATTTAAGGTTTATGGGGACTTTTCTTGTGGCCTTTGTGTCTTCGCTTTCGTGGCCTTTGTGTCAAACTTTCATTTAATCACAAAGAACACAAAGTCTTTCACAAAGTCCGCAAATAGAAATTAGGATGACATCAATTATGGCGAAGCGTCCATTTACCGCTGAAGCAAAACGTCTGGAACAGGCGACGCAAAAGACTGTCGATTGGAAGCTTTGGGGCAGTTACGTCAGCGACCGCGCATGGGGAACCGTGCGCGAGGATTATTCGGCTGACGGCTCGGCGTGGGATTATTTTCCGTTCGAGCATTCGCATCTGCGTGCTTATCGATGGAATGAAGACGGCATCGCCGGCATATGTGACCGCAAGCAGAATATTTGCTTTGCACTGTCGCTTTGGAACGGGCAGGACTCGATCCTGAAGCAGCGTCTGTTCGGGCTTGCGGGGCCAAAAGGGAACCATGGCGAAGACGTCAAGGAGTATTATTATTACCTCGACAATACGCCGACTCATTCCTACATGAAGTTTCTCTACAAGTACCCTCAAGCCGCGTTTCCGTATGAAAATCTGTATCAAGAGAACGGCGGACGGGATAAATCCCATCCCGAATACGAGCTGATCGATACAGGAGTTTTTGACGATGACAAGTACTTCGATGTTTTCGTGGAATATGCAAAAGCCGATGCCGAGGACATATGTATAAAGATCACCGCCATTAACCGGAGCGAAACTGCGGCACCGATTCATATTTTGCCGACCGTCTGGTTTCGCAATACGTGGTCCTGGGCAGAGAACAGCAAAAAACCGCTTTTACAAATGGCTGAGTGCGACATCAAGGGTCTTTCGGCCATACAAATCAAAAATGCCAATGCGGAAGTTTATAGGCTGCTTTGCGAGGGTACCGGCGAATTGCTGTTTGACGAGAATGAAACGAACTATAAGCGGCTTTACGGCGGCGAAAATAAATCAGTATACGCAAAAGACGGCATTAATGATTTTGTCGTCCACAATAACAAAGAAGGGGTGAGCCCGCTTTTATCGGGTACAAAAGCAGCGGCTCGTTACAAATTGTCACTTCCTCCAAAAAGCGCGGAAACGATCTATTTGCGATTCAGCCGGCAAAACGCGACCGATAAAAATTCCTTTTCTTCCAAAACCGACTTCAAAAAACAATGCGAAAAAATCTTTGTTAAAAGAATAAACGAAGCTGACGATTTTTATGCGACCGTAATTCCTCCGAATCTGACCGACGACGCAAAAAACATTATGCGGCAGGCGTTTGCCGGAATGTTGTGGTCAAAGCAGTACTTTCATTACGAGGTTGAGAATTGGCTCGAAGGCGATCCTGCGTTTCCGCCGCCGCCGAATCAGCGGGTTTCGGGCAGAAATTCCGATTGGAAACACCTTTACAACGACGACATTATTTCGATGCCGGACAAATGGGAATATCCATGGTACGCATCCTGGGACCTCGCTTTTCACTGCATTCCGATTGCTTTGATTGACCCCGAGCTCGCCAAGCGGCAGCTAATTCTGCTATTACGCGAATGGTATATGCACCCGAACGGGCAGATCCCCGCTTACGAATGGGCTTTCGGCGACGTCAATCCGCCGGTTCACGCCTGGGCCGCGCTTCGAGTTTACAAAATTGAAGAAAAGCGCAAAGGCGTAGGTGACCGGTCATTTTTGGAGAAGGTATTTCATAAACTTTTACTGAATTTTACATGGTGGGTGAATCGAAAAGATGAAGAAGGAAATAACGTATTTTCGGGGGGATTTTTAGGGCTGGACAACATCGGCGTATTCGACCGCAGCGAACAACTGCCCAATGGCGGCCATCTCGAACAGTCTGACGGCACAAGCTGGATGGCGATGTTTTGCCTGAACATGCTGGCAATAGCTCTTGAGTTAGCAGAAGAAGACAAGGTTTACGAAGACGTGGCTAGTAAATTTTTCGAGCATTTTGTTTATATTTCAGATGCGATGAACAATGTCGGCAACGACGACACCAAGCTTTGGAATGAAGATGACGGATTTTACTACGATGCAATGCATATCGACGGGCAGCAATTTCCTATAAAGCTGCGGTCAATGGTTGGGCTGATACCGCTTTTTGCGGTCGAATCCCTGGAGCCGGATTGGCTCGAAAAACTGCCCGATTTTCGCCGCCGCACGGAGTGGTTTTTGAAAAACCGGCCGGATTTGACCGACGATATCGCCTGCATGCAGAGTCCGGGAGTTAAAAACCGGCGGCTTCTTGCATTAGTAAATGAGAGCCGATTGCGGCGGGTATTGACGACAATGCTTTCCGAAGACGAATTTCTTTCCGATTACGGAATTCGTTCTATGTCATTATTTCATAAAGACTGTCCCTATTTTCTGATGTTCGGCGATACAGAGTATCGGGTAAAATATGAGCCTGGCGAATCCCGCAGCGGTATGTTCGGCGGCAACTCCAATTGGCGCGGGCCGATCTGGTTTCCCGTTAATTTT
>JACDAY010000023.1 GCA_013695195.1 Blastocatellia bacterium
CGATAAGCATCTGCTGAACCTCAAAAGTGGCGTCCATAACATCCGGCTTTGTCGAATAAACAAACCGAAACATTTCGTACATCGTTCTACCTTCGCGGGTAACGATTCTGCCGGCGAGGGGCCAGGGAGCTGTTTCCACGTCCGACGCGGCATTTTTCAGACCGCGTAAAAATAATATTTGGTCTGCCCTGTTCTCGCGTTTGGTTTTGAAGTTGTCGTAGCCGGCGTAGAAACTGTAAAGGGCGAGAAATATTATGATTAAAAATGCACCGCCCGATACTGGCGACGGGATGAGAAACACAATCAGTGCGAGCAGGTAAAACCCAACAGAGCCAATAATGTTCTTTTTCGTATTGAAAAATCCGTGCTTATCGCGTGAAAACGGCCTGCTCTCCATCAACCCGTACAGGTCGAAATTCTGCGACGAGAGGATGTCGTAATAACGCCCGGCGAAATAAATAACGCTGATGATTACGAAAAATAGAGTTGATTCGATAAACGTACTCATAAATATTTAAGCGGTTACGGCCTCCGATTCAGAATCGCTATGCGCAAGCTCGGTTGGCGGCGGCGAAGCGATAGTGACCGAGTTTAGGTCTTGGCGCATGGTCGACTGCATTGAGAGTTTTGTAAGCTCAAAGGCCTGACGCTCACGCTCGACTTTTAGATTGGCTTCCCACTTTTCGCGTTCAAGGCGTTCGGCGTGTTCCCTGTTTTCTTTTTTCGTAGCCCTGATCGTGGTTATCGCCATGTACACGATTCCGATAAGAGCGACGGCGGCGATAATGCTGATAGCGATGCCGAGCGGCGTACTGGTAAGGAACGTCAGCAAAGCAATAATCGATGCTCCGGCGGCTGTGTAAAGTGCGTTGAACTTATTGCCGATCTTGATCAGCGTATCTTCCTTCGGGGCATCGCCCTGCGGCTCAGTCGGCGTCGCAGAAATCTGTTGAACCTCGATGACGGGCGCGGGTGTTGTCTCTGTAAATGTTTCCGGCGGCGGTTCAATCGCGGGTAACTGTTCAGCTTTTGTTTCTGTAAATTTGGCGGGAGTATGCTTAGCGGGAACCGCCGTCGGAATTTTTGAATCGTTTAGAATTTGCTCAAATGAGCGAGCGTAACCGGCAATCATACCGGCTTTGTCCGTGCCGTTAATTATTCGCCGGGCGCCTTTGTAATCGGTTTTAGACCCGTTTATGTAGTCGGATAGTTTCTTTTTCGTAAACCAGCCCTGATGCATTCCGTAGGTCAGAATTCTATATGCCAATTCTTTCTCAAGTGCTAATTGCGGCTTGTTGACAAAATCAATACCGAGTTTGTCTTTTGCTAACTGATAGTTAGCTTTCCAAGTCAGCTGTACGTAGCCGCGTCCAAAGTACGGCGAGTATCTAAGCCCTTTTTGAAATGCCTTAACGCGGGTTTTGCTTCCGAGATAATAACCTTCTTCGACAGGCTGAAAACTCCACGCCGTTTCCCAGCCTACCGTCGCAAGGGCGTATG
This sequence comes from Blastocatellia bacterium, assembly GCA_013695195.1. GTDB lineage: Bacteria > Acidobacteriota > Blastocatellia > Pyrinomonadales > Pyrinomonadaceae > OLB17. The sequence continues at coordinate 1,501 of JACDAY010000023.1, forward strand.
CAATTTGCGGGATGTGTTTCCAGAACGGGTCGCCGTCCATTTGGGAAAGAATGAACTCTAAGCCGGAAACTTGTTCTTGCTCGATCGTTGAGTCGATTCGTGAGCGAAAGCCATCAAAGAATTTTTTACGGTTGAATTTCATCTGCGGCGATTGAAAAACGAAAACGGCGGATGCCTGTGATGAAGCAGTTTCTTCACCCAAACATCCGCCGAATTAGCGAACGACCGGCGCCATACGTCCGGCATCTAAATTGTCTCAAACTATTTTTATCATTATTCGGACTTCATTTGCAAACCTTTTCCGTTCCGCGTCGAATTCCACCGAACCTCGCCCTTGCAATTCGTGCACGTCCAGAAAACTCTGTGCGGCTCACCGGGCACTTTTTTAACGCCGAAATATAGATTCTCGCCGTCGGTAAATGCCTGCACCGTCTGGCACCTTTTGCATATCCATTCAGTCCTCGTGGCGGCGGTTTGCATATCGGACGGCTAAAATTCAAACGATAACTTCCACCCTTCAAACCGTCCAGAAACTTCGCTTAGTCCGCTGTTTCGGCCTTTTACGACCCGCAAGGTAACGTTCGATGATTGCTCTTCGCGGTCAATTATGAATATCAAGGACGTGTCTTTCTCAAGCTGCGAACTGCCTTCAAGATCGTGCATTCCGGGCTTGCCTGATTTCGCACCTTCCCGGTTAAACTGAGCCACTTCGATCACAGCAATTCCGTATTCCATTGCGATCCGTTTCACTTCCTGCGATGTTTCCGTGATGCGTTCCGTCCGCGTGTGCTTGTCGAAGCGGTTTAGTTTCATCAACTGGATATAATCAATCACCAAAACTTTTACACCGTAATTTTCGACCATGTTCCGCAAACTTAGGCTAAGCGTGCGAAGGTCGTATGTCCGCGAATCCATATAAATCGGGAGTGTTTTAAGAGCGTCAACCCATTTGTTATAAAACTCGACATCGTTATCGCTTAAATGAACCGCCGAATTAAGATTCGCGGTTTGCGACGACTGGCTTAATAGCCTGAACGCGTTTTCCTTATCGCTCATTTCGCCGGAAAGGAATGCAACGGGAATGCCCTGTTTTGCGATATTCGATGTTAATTGCAGAACGAATGCGGATTTTCCGCCACCCGGAATTCCCGCCACAAGCATCACGTCCGAAAGGGAAATGCCGCCGCCGATTATTCGATCGATTGCCGGAAATCCCGTTGATATTTTGTGAGTAACCCCCTGCCGCAAATCGAGCAGCGCGGGTTTGACTTGTTTTTCAAAAATATCGGCAAGCGATGTAAAGTTGCCTTTTGCTTCCTCGGTAAATTCCAGGTCGTTCAATTCGCGGCGAAGGCTTTGGATAGTTCCCTTTTCTCCGGCAATCAGTGATTGAATGCCGTCGTAAAGTTTACGGATTAGAAAGCGCCGAACGGATGCCGAGCGAATCTTTTCCACATAAACATTTTCGTGAGTAATTGGAATGCCGAGTGACGTGTTCGCCAAAGATGATACAGGCCAGAGAGCAGCTGCTCCCGGGTTGTTTCGCTTCAAAATATCGTGGACGGCAAAGGGTTCTACCATCTGGCGCTCTTCTTCCAGCTCCAGGCACGCGCCCCACACGTCGCGCAAATACGGCGAATAAAAGTCAGTTGTCGCTAAAACTTTCGCTGCGCTCGGCACCTGTCCGCGAACGAACGTGAGTCCGATCAATGACAGCTCAGCTTCATTGTTGCCGGGAAGTTCATTTATCTCTGTCGCTGTTTGCATCATAGTTTTTCAATCGGTCAATCTCTTCGGCTAATAGGCGGATTACCTTATCCCGGTTTTTGCACCCCGAGCATAAATTCGGCGGGATCGTTTCGAGGCAGAAGTTTTCGAGCTTGGAGTTCGGCTTCGCGCTCGGCAAGAGTTGGTAAGTGTCGTTCATTTTTTTGTAATTGCTCCCATGCGAGTTTTAAGTCATAAGCTGAAATCGGGAAAGCTGTTTCGTGTATTTTGAAAGCGTAATCGAATACCGATTGCAAGCGATTACAAGGAATCACGCCGAACAAAACCCGGCTCCAAGATTTCGCCCTGACAAGTTTTTCAGCCGTCGTTGCCTTCTGTGCGGAAAGTTCAAATGAAT
>JACDAY010000069.1 GCA_013695195.1 Blastocatellia bacterium
GTCATCGTCTTGGTATCGCAAGAGTAAATTAACATCCATTCCCCAATTTCGATGCTTTTTGAAATTCTCAGAGTACGTATAACCAATCGCGTCAGTTTTCATCGAAAGATGGTTCCCCGCATTGTCGTCCCAACTATGATAAGCCGATGTATCTCGATTAAATCGAATGATTGGTACACCTGCGGCGGTGACAAACGGACGTACGAATTCATAAACATATGAATTCTTGTAGCCTCCAAGCTCCAAAACCAGATCTTCCCAGCCAGCATTCGCAAACTCATGCTTCTTCAAAAACGCACGCACGGCTGTCTGAAATTTATCCGGCCCGATATAAAACTCAGCCTGTTTCAAAAACGAAGGTGCTTTGCGGTAGACGATGTTGCCGTAGGCGGATTTGGCGGCGCTGAGGTTTGGGATCTCCTGGTAGATCGGCGTTGTGCCTTTGGTCGAATCGGTCAGGTAGGCGGCCTGTTTGTTGCGTTCGTAAAATATCTTCCAGGCGTTGTATTCGGGCATTACCGCCTCCAGCGTCTTGTACGCCATGAACTCGGCAAAGCCTTCCTTCAGCCACAGATCGTCAAACCATTTCATCGTTACCGTATCGCCGAACCACTGATGCGCCGCCTCGTGAAAGATCAGGTTCGCCCGCGTGATGTGATCGTTCTTGGTCGGCTCCTGCGGGAAAATAACGCGGTCTTCTCTCAGAAATGTTGCCCCCGCGTGCTCCATCCCACCGAACGGAAATTCGGGGATCAGAACGAGGTCGTATTTCGGGAACGGGAATTTGTAATCGAAATAGGATTCGAGATATTTGATGCCTTCGCGGTTAAGCCGAAAGACCTCGGCGGCGTGGGGTTTGAATTTGTCCGCTTGGGATTGGCGGACATAAATCAGATAAGAGGAAGCTGAAACCCGGTCGATCGGTGCAGCGGTTCTAGAACTGTCGCCCACGTTTTCGAATATCGACCATGGGCCGGTGGCAAACGCGAACACGTATGTGCTTATGGGGCGGGTTGCTCTAAAAACGTGTTTCTTAAGTAATTTGGCAGGAAGCGAATCAGTAGAGATTGTCACCTCGGCATCAGTGTTCGACGCCAATTGCCAATCGTGCGGAGTCGTTGCTTCGAGGGTAAACCTCGCCTTCAAATCCGGCTGGTCAAACACCGGAAACGCCGTGCTCGCATCACTTGGAACAAAGAGCGAATAGATATATTCCGCGCCGTCTTCCTTGTCGACATACCGCGTGATAGCCGAACCGCTCGTCAGGATCGGCGAGGTGAAATCGAGTTTGATGACGTTTTCGCCAATGACAACTCCATCGCGGAAGATAAGGTGTTCGTTGTGTTCTTCAAACGGAACGCGGACGCCCTCGTCCGCAATCGCCGCTTGCGGCGAACCGTTTTCAGCCGCCTTGCCGTTTATGGTAACTTGGCTGATCGTCGAACGGTCCTCAAAACCCTTGATCTTTCGCCAATCGAGAACGATCGGCGGGATTTCGCTGTTCAGCAGCGTTGCGGACGAGGGCGTCCGCGTTCCTTTCAGCAGCGTTGCGGACGAGGGCGTCCGCTTTCCTTTCAGCAGCGTTGCGGACGAGGGCGTCCTCGTTCCTACCTTAACCCGTATCTCGATCGTCCCTTTAAGCACCGGTGACATTTTTTCGAGCGTGAGGTTTAGCTTATAACGCACATCCGAATATCGCGCGGCGCGCCATTTTGCAAGGGTTTGCGAAACGCCCGGTTCGATAGGCGGAGTCTGGGAAAAGGCAAACGTAAAAAAAAGCATCGCAAGTACGAGAATTGGAAGTATTTTCAAAAGCATTGATTTTGTTCCGGGAAATATTTCACGCAAAGCCGCAAAGAGAATTCCGACATTCGTTGTGTAAGTCGCTGGGTATAAAAGCATCCTTTGATTTTCTCCGCGTCTCTGCGGTGAAAGAATCCACCCCTCACGCAGGTGGTTCTCACAAGAATTAGGCGGCAACACTTGCGAAAAGGTTGCCGCCCGCAAAAAGAAAAAAATTGTTTGCAATTACAACGAAAAATTAAAATTGACGAATCCGGTGGCTTTTACAGGCTGGCCGTCCCGAACGAATGGCTTGAACTTCCATTTTTTAACGGCATCTTTCGCCGCGGTCTGCAGTAGCGTAGGGCCACTCGTTTTTTGAACTTGGGAAACGTCACCTATTTCGTTTACCGTTACTTCCACCTTTACGACACCGGTGGAGCGCATGCTTCTTGCCGCGGGAGGATAAACAGGAGCCGCCTGCTTTGTCGCGTAACCAATTAAAGACCCGACTTCAAGCGGAAAATCGTCTTTAGCAAGCGCCGTTTGCGGCGTAACATCCGGTTTTGGTACTTCGAGTGCTTGCTTTGGGGCGTTTCCGACCACGAAAGTTTTACGCGGCTCCGGCTCTGTTTTCTCAGGTTGTTCGAGAGAAGGTTTTTCAATCGCCGCCGGCACGATCCCTGAGGATTGCGGCTTCGATTCCATCGCAACCGGTTCAAATACCGGCGTCGCCTCAGTTGTGGGGCTGTTCAAAATTACAGGCGGGTTTTTCGCAGCCGTTGTGTTTTGCGGCATTGAGGCTGCGGTCGTAGTTCCATCGACGGCATTGGTGATAACACTTCGCGAGTTGGCAAGCCGCTCGCGCGAATCGGTGATCTCGTCCCGCCAACGCCGCGCGTCATAATCGTCCCGGGCGAGAGCGCTCCGCGAATTCGTCGCCTCCTCGAGTAAAGCCATCGCACCGTCCGACTTTTGCTTGTCCTTTCCGATCTCTTTTGTTTGCGTTACGACGAGCTCCAACGTTTCGCGCATGCGTTCGATGTCGTTGACGGCTTCGAGCGGCAGATTGCGGTCGGAAACCATTATGCCCAGCGCGCGGTAACGCTCGATCTGATTGCGGGCGCCTTTTATCACCTGTCCGGCGATGGTCGAATAATAGGCTGAGGAATTCGGCTTATTGGCTTTTTGGGCACCGAAGGTTTCACTGAGAAAATCCTGTGCCCGTTTGTAATCGCCCTGTTCGAGATAGCTGTTCATCAGCAAAACATTGGTAACGTTCTGTACTGATGTATCGCTGGTTTCACGACGGATATTTTCGAGCTCGTAGAT
>JACDAY010000140.1 GCA_013695195.1 Blastocatellia bacterium
AATGCGCTCGCGGCATCAACGAGCCATCGAACTCGCGAAACTCAATCCAGTAAGCCGTACCGAATTCGAACAGGCCGCCGTAAAACTCAGAACCGCCGAGGTCGAGCTGGCCACAGCTCGTGAAAGATTGCTTTTGCTCGGTTTGTCGCCCTCGCGTGTAGCTGCGCTTCGCTCGCCGTCGCAGATCACGTCCGAGATCGCTCTGACCGCACCAGTTTCAGGAACGATCACCAGCCGTTCGATCAATCAAGGCGAAGTCGTCGAGGCGAACAAGGAACTGATGAAGGTCACGAACCTTTCAACGGTTTGGGTCATCGCCCAGGTTTACGAAAAAGACTTGTCACGGCTTCGGACGGGAAGCGGTGCCAGCATAACAACCGATGCTTATCCCGAAAGGCTCTTTCGCGGACACGTCACATACATCGACCCAAATCTAAACCCGCAGACTCGAACCGTCCCCGTCCGGGTCGAACTCGAAAATCCCGGACAAGCCCTTAAGATCGGAATGTATGTCAACGCGGCGTTTGGCTCGTTGGGCAACGCCGAATCCACCGCGCCCGTTATTCCCTCGTCAGCCGTTCAAAGTATAGACAACCGCCAATTAGTCTTTGTCGCAACCGATAAACCGAATGTCTTTATACTCCGCTACATTCGCCTCGGGACAGAAACCAACGGAAAGTACATTGTTCTCGAAGGGCTGAATGTCGGCGACCGTATCGTAAACGACGGCAGTTTCTCGCTCCGAGCCGAATGGCTCAAACAACATCCGACTGAAAATTGACCCGGCTGAAATGCGAATTAAATAAAGCCATCCGGGTAGGGAAGTCCGTTGTGCTAACTTGCAGAATTCTTATACCTGAACTTATTTTTGAACCTCGTATGTCAATTTTCGAGAAATCCTTTTGTGTTGCCGTATAGCAACGATTGAATTTGGTCTACTAACTCAGTTAGCGTAAAGCATCTGGCCTCACCGAGAAATGATTTACAATAAAACTTCTCATCAACGGACTTTAAATGTATGATGTAATTATATTAGTGATTGCGGATCCATTGAAACGCATTATTTGTTTTTAGTCCGCAACTCATAACGCTCGAGGAATCGGTTTATGAAGATTGCGATCAGCGGCAAGGGCGGCTCCGGTAAGACTACTATTTCGGCGACGTTGACGCGCATACTGGCGCGACGCGGCATTCCCGTGCTGGCGATCGACGGCGATCCAAACCCAAATCTCAGTTTAGCTTTAGGCCTCAGCGACAGTGCGAACACGGCGGCAATGCCGCGCAGCGTTGTCGAGCGGCGCGAGGATGAATCTGGCAAAACCTCGATGGTGCTCACCGATTCGATCGAAAACATAATCGAACGCTACGGCCTCAAAGCGGCGGACGGGGTGACGGTTCTTACCGGATGCCGCGTTGAGCATTCGGGCGCGGGCTGACTGTGCTCGGCACACGCTGCCGTGCGCAGCGTCATCGGCGAGATTGTGGGCGGCACGAATGAGGTTACGGTTCTGGATATGGAAGCGTCGATCGAACACCTGAGCCGCGGCACTATCAGACACGTCGATGTGCTGCTTGTCGTTCTCGAGCCTTATTACCGCTCGATGGAAACTGCCGGACGCACCGTTCCCCTTGCGCGGGATCTCGGGATTGGACGTATCTTCGGCATCGCTAACAAGCTGCGTACGCCGCAGGACGAAGAGGCCGTGAGATCATACTGCGCGAATCACGATCTCGAATTGATTGCGGCGATACCTTTTGACGAAAGCGTGGTCGAAGCGGATCGGACGGCCCGTGCGGTAATCGATTACGACGCGAATTCCGCCATTGTCGGGGAATTATCGAAAGTCGCCGATTTTCTAATGCCGGGCAAGGCCAAACAAGGAGGAATGTAAAATGCTTCAAAATATGGACACAATGACGATCTGGACATACTCGTTGATTGCCGGGGTGGTCGTGATTTTGATCGTTGCGGCACTGCTTATCATGCTGATCGCCGCGGCACGCCGTGTAGACAAACATGCAGCCGAGATATGGACGGCGGGCAAGCATATCGCCGGCAACACAGTTTCGATCTGGATGCTGAATACTACCAACGTGGTCGCCGGTGAAATACTAAAAACGGCCGGATATATCGATTCGAGAGCTGCCGCTATCGACGACAAGATCGCAATGCTCGCGAACGCGCTGGGCGTGAGGAAATAAGATATGCGGATACTGACTTGGGTAACGGTTATCTATTTGGTTGTGCTGGTGCTTGCTCTCGCAGTAAGCCTTATTACGATCTTTGTTTATCTATGGAAGATCGGCACCGCGCTTGCCGCCGTTCAGCGTGAATTAGGCCAGTCGGAAGCGAACACCGCACCGCTCGAAGGCCATCTCGAGACGATCAACGAGGGGCTGATCGGCGTCGGACACGGCCTTGTGCTGGTGGATGAAAATTTATTTGAAGTTAACGAAAGCCTGGGTGCGGTTGCCGGGCATTTGGGGATAGGTGAGACAGTCAAGAGTCGTGAGTCATGAGTCGAGAGCAAATCCGATTTCGGACTCTTTTCGAGGGATTATGGAAACTGCAATTATCGTTGTTTGGATCGTGACGCTCATTGTCGCCCTTGTTCTTACCGTTTGGATTCTAAAGCTGGTGGAGATCATCGT
>JACDAY010000210.1 GCA_013695195.1 Blastocatellia bacterium
ATTCGACGAATTCATATTCGAGACATTCGCCATTAAATTGGAACTATTCGCATTTGAATTGGCCAAATTTACATTTGTAGTGCCAGGCTGCGCTCCGCAGCCGATCAGAATGAAAGAAACAATTGAAAATCCCGCTAAAACGGAAATATTTTTCAGATTAAGCTTTTGCATATTCAGAATCTCCTTATGATTAGTGTCCATCGAACTTTAGTTTGATGGATGATGGCAAAATAATTTCAACAAACTGAAGTTTGTTGACAAATAAAGCTGAACTAAAGTAATACAATTTCTACGACTGGTATTTAACAAAGCAAAAATTATGCCTTTTCCAGATTCGCGTATTTCTCGATTAATTTTTTCAGCCCGAAACCGGGAAAGCTGACCGTCAGCTTTACATTCTCGCCCGTGCCCTCGCGGCGAAGAATCAGTCCTTCTCCGTATTTTGAATGGCGTACCCGCAAGCCGGGGACAAACTCGACAATTTCGGATTTTGGGCTTTGGATTTTGGATTTGTCATAGGACAACGCCCTTAATTTCTCCAGACCGGATAAAGGTTTGTCGGCTTCTCGGCTGCTGCCTACCGCCATCTGCCTACCGCCTTCGGTTCCTTGACTGCTTTTCCTATTAAAAAACTCGTTGATCGCATCTGAGCTGTTATAAGTCTTGCCGGTGTAAACGGCACGCGCTTTTTCGTGTGTTTTCTCGCCGCGCAAAGCGTTGACAGTGTATTTGTTTTCCCTGGCCGTGGAGCTTCGCGCAAATGACAGCCACGACGGCCCTCGTGAAAGGTCGTCGATCGATTCCAGTAGCAGTTCGTTAAGAAACTGCGACGGCTCGGCAGCGATCTCTTCGCCGTAAACGCGCCGCCGCATCGAATGCGTAACATACAGCAATTTTTCTGCACGCGTGATCGCAACATAGGCCAGCCGCCGCTCTTCCTCAAGCTCCTTCGGATCGCCGATACTTCGCGAATGCGGAAAAATCCCGTCCTCCAACCCGACGATGAAAACAATCGGAAATTCCAAACCCTTTGCCATGTGAACCGTCATCATCGTAACACCGGCATTTCCGTCATATTTATCGGTATCTGAAATGAGCGCCGCGTGATCGATAAAGTCGCGGAGGCCGTTTTCCTCTGTTTTGTCATAGTCGACTGCAGCATTTACCAATTCTTCAAGATTTTCGAGCCGCGCCTCAGCCTCGTCAGTGTTCTCGGTCCGCAGCATCAGCGAATAACCTGAGTCCTCAATCGCGGAAATCACGACATCCGATACGCTTTTTTCAGTCTGTGCGCTTTCAGTTACTATTATCTGGAGCTTTTCGACCACATTTTTAAAGCTTTTTAATGCCGTTTTCGCCCGCGGCGTAAGATTCACGCGATGTTCGATCTTCTCATCGACAATCGCCGCGATCATTTCCCACATTGAAACACCGGCTTGCCTCGAGCGCATCTGCACTTCATCGAGCGATGTTTTACCCAAGCCGCGCGTCGGCGTATTTATAACACGCATCAGAGCGATATCGTCGGACGGATTCAACGCAAGTTTGAGATACGCGATAATGTCCTTTATTTCGGCTCGCTCGTAAAATGAAAATCCGCCGACGATGTTGTAATCGATCCGCAGACGCCGCAGCGATTCCTCAAAAACACGCGACTGCGAGTTCGTGCGGTAAAGAATTGCAATGCGCTGGCTGGCGTCGCGCCGCCGGTGATCTTCGATCCTCGATGCGACAAACCTTCCCTCACCGTCCGAATCCGGCGACTGATAATAGAGAATTCTTTCACCGCCGGTATTTGATGTCCACAGCTTCTTTTTCTTCTGGTTTATGTTCTTATCGATGAGCGATTGGGCCGCATCCAGGATAGTCTGTGTCGAACGGTAATTTTGTTCGAGTAGAATTGTCTTCGCATTCGGAAAATGCTCCTCAAAATCGAGAATGTTTTTAATATCGGCCTGTCTGAAGCCGTAAATGCTCTGGGCATCATCGCCCACTACGCAAATGTTCTGCTGCTTCTCTGTAAGAAATGTAACAAGCGCGAGCTGAAGCGGATTAGTGTCCTGATATTCATCAACTAATATATATTTGAAACGATCGTTGTACTTCGCGCGGACTTCCGCCGATTTCCGGAGCAGCCTTACAGTTTTTATTAATAAGTCGTCGAAATCGAGCGCATTCGCCTTATTCAGACGCTCTTCGTACATCTTAAAAACCTTTGCTATCGCAGCCCGCCTTTCGTCTGTTTGTTCCGCATGCGAAGTGAATAACTCGACATCGTCACCCGCATTTTTCGCCGAACTGATCGCTCCCCGCACGATCCGAGGCAGGAGTTTTTTTTCGTCCATTCCAAGGTCTTTAATGCTCGACTTTATGACCTTTTGAGAATCGTCTGTGTCGTAAATGGTAAATGATCTCGTATAACCTTCGTCCAATCGTTGGATATCCTGCCGCAAGATTCGCACGCAAAGGCTGTGAAAGGTCGAGATCAACGGTAACGAATTCGACTTTTGGTCTTTTAAAAGGCTTTCGACGCGGCTACGCATTTCACCGGCCGCTTTATTCGTAAAAGTAACAGCCAATATATTGTGCGGTAGAACCTGCTTTTCAGCGATCAGATACGCAATGCGCACAGTAATTACACGCGTTTTGCCCGAACCCGCACCGGCGAGAATCAATAGCGGCCCTTCGGTGGTTTTGACGGCCTCGATCTGTTGAGGATTGAGAGATGAGAAAATATCCATTAAAAATATCTTAACGCGACTGCAGGGTTTCTACCATTTCAAAAATTACTTGATGAGGGCCTGAATTTCCCTAAACTTCTCATGCTTCGCGTCGCGCATCACCTCGAACAGAGCCATTTCAAAACTCGATGCCACAACTCCGTTCTGCAGCATTTTGGACAGGCCGGCCTGTTTGTCGGCCTCTCGGCGTGACCCGACGCAATCTGTCAAAAGATGCACGTCAAAGCCTTGAGCCAGGAGATCGTGCGCGGTTTGACTGACGCAGACGTGAGTTTCGAATCCCGATAGAACAACCTGGCCCGCGTTTAGATCTTTAAGTTTCGTTTGAAAAGAATCAGCGCCGCACGAGCTGAAAGCCGTTTTTTCTATAAAATCAAAATCGTCTGGCAGCGAAAAAAGAATTTCCTCGGCTGTTCGTCCCAGACCAGTTGGATATTGCTCCGTACCGATTATCGGCATCTCCAGAATCTGAAAACCGCGGACGGCGATCGAAATATTCGATGCAATCAATGCGAAATCTCCGATCACATTGCGGAAAGCCTCCTGAACATCGACTACGACGAGAACGGCCTTCGAAATGTCTAATATTTTCGGATGCGGCATGGCGTTTTTGTAAATTCAAACCTCGGAACTTTTCTTAGATACTGCTTTCGTCTGCTGCTCGGCCTTTCTTTGCATTCTTTCCTTTTTGTCACGCATTTCTTTCTTATAAGTTTTAATGAAAAAGAACACCGCCGCGACCGAGATAACCATGATCAATATCATCATCGCAGCGATAAAATAGATTTCAGCGCGTTCGGCTCCGGGCATGTTTCGAGTTTAGAGTTTCAGGTTCCAGGTTTCAAGTCGGTATTAGAGTCTGGAATCGGGTTTATCCCTTCGAGAGACTCGGTCTGTTGACGTGAAGGAATTTTTCGTCCTGAGTTCCGCTAGGAACGGCATGTTTGTAGGTGAAATTGGACGCAAGGTGATCTGGACACCCAATTACCCGTAGCTCCGTTAGGAGCGGCACAACATGTCGCTGCAATGCAGCTCGGAATCGTTTCAAACGATTTTTTCTACAAACAGAACGCTCCGATGGAGCTAATAGACTACGTCCCGGATCCTAAAGACGCTTGACACAGACTTCAAGACTAATCAACTCGGCGCTTGATTTGCGGGAAATGCCTGTTCGTCCGCAACCGGTTCTGCCCACAATCTTTCCTTATAGATTTCCGGAATCTGACGGACTTTTTTGTTTTGATCGGTAACAAGGTGAAGAGTTTCACCTTCGGCCAGCAAGGTTTCATCGGCAGGGCGGAAGATCTCGTAAATAAACCGTATCGCGCGGCTTCGAATCTCGGCGACCTGCGTGCGTACTGTCAGAACATCTTCATAATAGGCCGGTGATTTGTACCGGCAGTAGCTTTCGGCGACAACCATCAGGGCGTTGTCATTTTCTTCCATTTCTTTGTAAGAAAACCCGCGGGAACGGCATAGATCGCTGCGGCCGGATTCAAACCATATCAGGTAGTTCGAATGGTGAACGATACCCATTTTATCGGTCTCGGCGTATCGGACGCGGATCTCAGTTTCGTGCCAGTCGTCCATAAGAGTCGTGAGTCGTGAGTCGTGAGTCGTGAGTCGTGAGTCGTGAGCCGGAACTCCTGCTCTCGACTCGTGACTCTCAACTCTCGACTAATTTTTTGGCTGGGAGACAGGGAGTCGAACCCCGATAGGCAGATCCAGATTCTGCAGTCCTACCATTAGACGATCTCCCAGCGTTCTATTAATTTACGTGGCTTGTCTTCAGATTGTCAAATTGAACCGGGTTAGAACGCCTGCGTAAGCGGGTGGCATAATGTTGTGGCAATGGACTCAAACGTCAGCATCCTAAATTTTTCGCGTTACAAGAACTCACCCGTTTACGCAGGTGGTTCTGACCTGTAGCCGGCACACAGGTTGCGGTATTATCCGGCTTTGGGCAAAATGGAAGGTTATGCCGAATGACAAACAAATACTCAACAACCGCCAGGCCTATCACGAATATATTATTACTGATAAATTTGAGGCGGGCGCCGTTCTGGTCGGCACCGAAGTCAAAAGCATTATGAACGGGCGGATACAGCTAAAAGATTCTTACGTTTCGGTTCGCGACGGGGAAGTGTGGCTTTTTAATGTCCATATATCACCGTATTCTCACGGCAATAAACAGAATCACGATCCGATGCGAACCCGTAAGCTGCTGCTTCATAAAAATGAGATCGAAAAGCTGGAAAAGGAAACTACGATAAAAGGCATGACGCTCGTCGTAACATCGATATATTGGAAAAATGGCAGGATAAAATTCGAGATCGGCGTTGCCAAGGGCAAGAAACTTTATGATAAGCGCGAGACGGAAATGAAGAAGGCCGTCGAGAAAGAAACGCGGCAGCAGTTGAAAGAAAACTCTAGATAAGTTATAGATATTACAAGGCTTTTTCACGTTCATAAACAAATCTTATACAGAGGTAATTGATGGAATCTCAAGGAATAACTGAAAACTTTTCCGAAGCTAATGTGGAAGCTTTGGCTGTCGTCGTTTTTAAAGACGAAAAACCGGCGTCCGGTTTATTAAAGGACCTCGATAAATTGACCGGCGGCCACATTGCCGCGGTTATCAAATCTGAAGAGTTCAAGGGCGAGCCGGGCGATACGTCACTGTTCCGCTTCGCACCCGGAGGTAAGGTAAAAGCCAAGAGCCTTTTGCTGGTCGGCGCCGGCGATAAGGCTGATTATAAGGTTTCTGATGTGTGTATTGCAGCGGGCACGGCAACACGATATTTGCGTAAATGCTATATCAAAAGTTTTGCTCTCCTGCCGCGCTGCGAAGGCGACGCTGCTGAAATTGCGCAAAATGCCGTGGCCGGCGCCGTTATCAGCCAATTTGAGCTTGATAAATATAAGACAAAGGACAAAGACGAAAAATCGGTAACGAAGCTGGTTGTCTGTGTCGAAGACGCAAGAGAAACCGAGTTGAAAAAAGGGTTGAGCCGAGGGCAGGCGATCGGGGATTCGATGAATTTCACACGCGATCTCGCAAACGAGCCGCCGAATATTCTGACGCCGACCGAGATGGCAAATCGCGCACAAAAGATGGCAAAGGAAACGGGCCTAAAATGCGAGATACTCGACGAAGCCAAAATGAGAAAGCTCGGAATGGGTTCGCTTTTGAGTGTGGCCAACGGTTCGGACCAGCCCGCAAAAATGATCGTTCTCAAATATACGCCGGCCAAAAGCACCGCAAAGAAGGGTGAGCTGCTCGCGCTCGTAGGCAAGGGAATCACATTCGATACGGGCGGTATCTCCATAAAACCCGCCGAAGGAATGGAGGCGATGAAATACGATATGTCGGGCGGCGCGACAGTTATTGGCACAATGCGGGCGATCGCTCTGCTAAAGCCCAGCATTCCTATCCTCGGCGTCGTGGCAGCGGTCGAGAATATGCCTGGCGGCAGCGCCTCGCGCCCAAGTGATATTGTTACGGCCTCAAACGGTAAAACAGTCGAAATTTTAAACACCGATGCCGAAGGCCGCCTCGTGCTTGCCGACGCGGTCGCTTACGCCGAAAACCAGGGCGCAACGCGTATCGTAGATATGGCCACTCTGACAGGCGCGGTTATTATCGCTCTCGGCGATCAAAATACCGGAATTATGGGCAACGATCAGGCTTTTGTCGACGAAATTATCGAATACGGAAAGGAAGCGGGCGAAGGTTTCTGGCAGCTGCCACTCAGCAAGGAATACAGCAAACAAATAAAATCCGATATTGCCGACATCAAAAATATCGGCCCCCGCGGCAAGGCCGGAACGATCATGGGCGCCGTCTTTATACAGGAATTTATTGATAAAGCAAAATGGGCGCACCTCGATATTGCCGGCACGGCCTGGTTCGACACCGTGCGCCCGCATCAGGCCAAAGGCCCCACGGGTGTCGCCGTGCGGACTCTTCTGACCCTTGTCGAACGGTCGCAATAGCAATAAGCGGTCAGCTTA
>JACDAY010000084.1 GCA_013695195.1 Blastocatellia bacterium
GTCCGAAACTCTGCGCGGAGCGGACAATAGTTTCGTTTTCGTCTTGAGAATTGTTTGCGGAAAACGGCGCGCTTTGTCGTATCCGCCTAACTTGTTCAGCGGGAAAAGTTTGGCGTGAATCGGGTTGATTAAAATCGGAAACTGCTTCGTTGCGCAAGATTCGGCGCAAATCTTCGAGCATCTCGCCAGCCATTGCGTAACGATTTTCGGGCAATTTTGCCAACGCTTTGGCGATTACGTTTTGGAGATCTTGCGGAATATCAGTGGGCAAAGGCTCGAATTCGCGCATCATTATCGCGGCAATCAATGCGGAAGGTTCTTTTTGTGGGAATGGCAATTTGCCCGTCAAAAACTGATATAGATTTACGCCGACTGCCCAAATATCGGTTTGCACGCTCCGCTTGCCGTCAAAACCTTCGGGCGACATATATGCGAAAGTTCCCGAAATATCGCTGCTCTGGCTTGAGGCCGTTGTCCGCAAAGCGCGTGAAATGCCGAAATCGGCCAGACGCGGCGTTTCACCTTGCAAAAGGATGTTCGCCGGTTTCAAATCGCGATGAATGATATTACGTGAGTGCAGAAACTCTAAACCGTCGAGAATTTTAACGGTTGTTTCAATCGCTCGTTCAGGCGACATTTTGCCGTTTCTCTTAAGCCATTCGTCGAGCGAGCCATCGGGCGCAAATTCGCTGACGATTACGATTTGCCCGTCGTATTCGTCGGCATCAATAATCGGCAGAATATTCGGATGGCCGCTCGCCTGCTCCCAAAGAGTCGCTTCATGTTTGATTGTCTCGTGATCAATTTGCTCGTCGTTCGGAAGCTTGACGGCGACTTTTGTCGTAACAAACTTTGTACGGCGTTCTCCAAGCCAAACTTCACCGAAACCGCCTTTCCCGAGTTTGCGGATAAGCGTATACGGTCCGATTTGTAAGCCTTCACGAAACATATTTCATTAACTTTATCAAACTAATTCTCTTTCCGGTAAGGAATTCCCAAGGCCTTCGGCGCTCGGGATAAGCCAATGAATCCGGCGAGCACGATAATTGTCAGCACGTATGGAATGATCTGAATGAACTGCACCGGAATGTCTTCGCCAGACGGCAGCTTTATGACGCCTTGGATCTGTATCGTCAAGGCTTCCATAAATCCGAAGAACAGGCAGGCGAGCAATACGGGAACGGGTTTCCATTTAGCAAGGATCAAGGCTGCAAGTGCGATAAAGCCGCGGCCGGCGGTCATGCCTTTTGTAAAAAGCGAAGATTGCCCGATTGATAAATAAGCTCCGCCCGCAGCTGCTAGTAAGCCGGATATAACCACTGCGATATAACGAAGCTTGACGACATTTACGCCTGCCGCGTCCGCCGCCGCGGGATTTTCACCGGTCGCGCGCAGCCGCAGCCCAAACGGTGTTTTATAAAGCACATACCAGCAGATCGGCACAAGAACAAACGCAAGGATCGAAGCGAGAGAAATACTATTAAGGAAATTCGGCAATTGGTTTACATTGTCGATTTGCGGAGTCGAACCGGCCGAATCGTAAATAGCGCCGCTAATCAAAGCGGGCAGGCCAATCATCAAAAAGTTGATCGCCATGCCGGCCACGACCTGGTCGGCTTCAAACTTGATGCACGCGACGGCATAAAGCAATGCCAGCAAACCGCCCGCAACGATGCCAGACAGCAAACCCACGTACGGATTGCCCGTTTGATAAGTAATGACTGCAGCGGTAAAGGCACCTGCGAGCATAAGGCCTTCGAGCGCAATATTGATCACGCCGGAGCGTTCCGAAAACAAACCGCCAAGAGCAGCAAAGATCAACGGAGTCGCCGAACGTATGGCCGCAAAAATCAATGCAAATGTAAAAACTTCGGTCATATTTTCGTCCTTGCGCCTCCGCGTCTCGTATATATTTGAAAGCACGCGACGAACAGAATAATGATCGCCTGCAAAACCCAGCCGAGGTCTTTCGAAACCCTTGGAGTAAAAGCATCCACGAAGATCTCGCCCCGCAAAAGAACGCCGAAAAATATAGCCGTGATCAGTACGCCGAGCGGATGGTTTCTGCCTAATAAGGCGACCGCAATTCCCAAAAATCCCCAATCAGCCGAAAATGCGTCGTAATAATTGTGCCGTGTTCCCAAAACCTCGCCGATCGCAACCATCCCGGCCAATGCTCCGGAAATCGTCATCGCGATAATAATCTGCTTATTGGGCGAGATGCCGCCGTATTCCGCCGCGCTCGGATTTTCTCCGACCGCCCGCAGCTCATATCCCCATTTGGTTTTCCATAAGAATACATAAACGGCGGCGCACATCAGGAGCGCCAGTAAAAAGGCCGCGTTGAGCGGAACGTCCTTTGGAATAAACGGTAAAAATCGATCGAGTTGCGGAATGCGGGCGGCTTCGCCGATCGGCGCCGTTTGCAGGATCGCGTCGCCCGGAACTTTGTAATGATATTGCGTAAAATAACTGACCAGCGCGATTGCTATAAAATTAAGCATGATGGTATTGATCACCTCATGCGACCCGAACTTTGCTTTTAATACACCCGGAATTGCTCCCCAGATCCCACCCGCGACAACCGCCGTCAGCATACAGAGCGGTACAAGCAAGAACCACGGCAAGCTCATCCATGACCAGTCTTCCTGTGTTCCAAAAATATTGACGACCGTTCCGCCGAATTTGATCCCAACCCACGCGGTCGCGAATGCAGCGACATAAAGCTGCCCTTCCGCACCGATATTCAACAATCCGCAGCGAAAAGCAACTGCTACCGCCAGGCCTGTAAAAATCAAAGGCGTCGCGTAATGCAGCGTCCAGCCAATGTCCTTTACCGAGCCGAACGAGCTCGACAGCAGCAAGCCGTAAGCCGTAAGCGGATTATCGCCAAGCAGCAAAATAATCACGCCGCCAACAATGAATGCGGCAATGACCGCCAACAAAGGCCAAAGAATTTCGCGAAAAATTTTCATTCGATGTTTTTAGAGAAGTTTAGTAAAGCCCGCCTGTTCAAAATGCCGGTCCG
>JACDAY010000279.1 GCA_013695195.1 Blastocatellia bacterium
GTTGGAGCCGGGTGATCGAGAAAAAGGTGAAGAACGGCGACCGCAATTTTGTAGAGCTGGCACGCTCGCGTTATCGCGGCGTGATATCGTCGATCAGACACCAATTTCAGCTTATGAAACCGGAGAATCTGACCCGGATTAACCGTGAGATCGACGGCGAGGATTACGATCTCAACGCGGTGATTGATTATGTTGTGGACAGGAAAGCGGACGGCCTGCAGTCGGATCGGCTCTATACAAAAAGGCTGCGCCGCCAGCGCGATGTAGCAGTTTCTATTCTGCTAGATCAGTCTTCCTCCACCGCTCGGACGATCACGCGAAATCCTTTGCAGCCATACACGTATCCGGGCCGACGGATCATAGAGATCGAAAAGGAAGCCCTGGTGTTAATGAGCGAGGCGCTCGAAGCTGTGGGAGATGTCTATTCGATAAACGGCTTTACATCCGAAGGCCGGCGAAATGTGAAATTCTATGTCGTAAAAGATTTTAGCGAGAAATACTCGGAGGAGATCGAGAAACGCATCGGCGGAATCACATTCCAGAACAACACCCGTCTCGGTGCGGCGATCCGCCACGCCGCCGCCAAACTCCTCCGGCAAGACGCCCGCACAAAACTTCTTATCATCCTGACCGACGGCCGCCCATACGACCACGATTACGGCGACGCCCGCTACGCCCGCGAAGACGTCCGCGAAGCCCTGACCGAAGCAAAAACCACCGGCATCACACCCTTTTGCATCACCGTCGACCGCGAATCCGAAAGCGAATTAAAAGACCTGTACGGCGACGTCGGCTATACGATCATCGACGACGTTTTGAGTTTGCCGGAGAGAATGCCGAATATTTACAGAAGGTTAACGAGTTAATAATTCTGTCTTCGCTGATACTCACGGCAAGTAATAAATTCCCATTTTGGATCGCCGCTTGACGACTCGGCTATGTGAGCGTTCACGAGGCACTTATAAGCGAAATCGACGAGATACACAATGAATTTTTTTGAAACTAAAAATTCACCTCAATAGCTTCACTTTATAATCCGAAAAGCGCTTGTCCGAGCTAACTAGTGTCATGTCTTCGACAATCGCTTGGGAGATTAAAAGCCGATCAAACGGGTCTTTGTGATGCGGCGGAAGATTTTCCAAATACAGCACGTGTGACAACTCGACTGGTATAATTCGAAAACCGTTTGCCGCTTGCTCAACGTCGATGGATTTTTCCAGTGACCACTTAAGTTCAAATTTGTTAAGAGCGATTTTGATATGCAGTTCCCAAGCCACAACCACACTCAAGAACACTTCATTTTCTGAAGCAGATACCGCATCGTATGCGGTTCGTGAAAGCTTATCGGGATCATCGCGCCACCAGACAAATGTGTGGGTATCGAGCAGGAGTTTCATAGTTCCTTGTCGAATCCCCAAAATTCGTCCGGAAGCTCATCGTTGAAATCGTCGCTCATCCACATTGTTCCTTTGCCTAAGCCGGCTGTTCGCGTCTTTTGCTGCTTCGGCTTTTCGATCGGCAAAACCTTAGCTAGAGGTTCGCCATTCTCCTCGATAATTATCTCGTCACCCTCATTTGCCAAAGCCAATAGACCCGGCAGTTGGGTTTGAACTTCGTTTATACTCACTGTCTTTGTCATATAAGAACCTCTGCCGGAGATTATAGCATTAGAATAAGACAACAAAATAAAAAACACGGTAGTAACAATGCTCTTGTCAATTTTGTTATAGACTCGGCCCCGTCAGCAGAACGAGCGGAATTAAAGCGTTCCTGCATTCACAGCCGATCTTATTAAGCGATTTGTAATGATATGCTAAGATTGCCCGAAAATCTCGAAGATTGATGAACTTGCTGTGATAAAATTTCGGTGTCGTGGCTGGAGAACTTCAGTAATGAATGAGGGGAAAATAAATAATCCGCGGGCTGAGATCGATGCGATTGACAGCGAATTGCTGCGGCTTTTGAATAGGCGTGCCGAAATCGCTTTGCGCGTCGGCGCCGTAAAGACGAGCGATGACACATCGCTATGCGACCCGAATCGTGAACGGGAGGTTTTATCGAGATTGAGCAAAGAGAACCCAGGTCCGTTTGACGAAAAGGGCATCGCCAATATCTTTCAGCGAATCATAGACGAATCGCTGCACCTTCAGCAAAAGACGTATCATAAGCCGTTGGAGAATTCCGGCAGAACTACGGCTGAGACTGCACTTCTTGCTGGAAAATCCCGCGTCGCTTTTCTAGGCGAACGCGGAACCTTCAGCGAAGAAGCGGCGCTCGGAATTTTGGGCGAAGATTGTCAAACGGTTTCGTTTCCTACATTTGAAGATCTTTTTAGAGCAATTGATGAAGGCAAGGCCGATTATATTTTAACGCCGCTCGAAAACAGTCTGGTCGGCTCGGTTCATCGTTGTTACGACCTGCTTTTGAAAAGCCAGCTGAACATTATCGCCGAAATAATTCTGCCGATCTCGCATTTTTTGATTGCATGCCCCGAGGCTTCTTTTGAAACAGTTCAAACGGTCGAATCGCATCCGGCCGCTTTGGCGCAATGCGAAAGATTTTTCGCCGCGCATCCGAATTTACGAGGCGTTGCGGCGGACGATACGGCGGGAAGTGTGCGGCGTGCGGTTGAAAGCGGCGATATTACTAGGGCGGCGATCGGAGGAAAACGCACAACCGAGATCTATGGCGGGAAAATCTTACGCGAACATATCGAAGATCACTCGGAGAATTACACTCGATTCGCGCTTTTATCGCTAAATTCAAATGATGCAGAAACCGGGACTAAAATTTCGCTCGTTCTCAGATTAAGGCATCAGCCGGGCGCTCTTCATAATGCTCTCAGGGCTTTTGTCCGCCGCGGTATCGATCTGTTGAAAATCGAAAGCCGGCCGATCAAGGATTCGCCGTCGCAGTTTTATTTTTATCTCGAT
>JACDAY010000280.1 GCA_013695195.1 Blastocatellia bacterium
GAGCAACATCCGGTCGGCGCCGGGATAAACAACGAATCCACCGGAACAGTTAATCTGAGAAATCTTGTGGTAACGCAAAGCGGCGGTCAATTCAATCAAGGCTGGGCGGTTCTTAACCGCGCCGGGACGATGAACGTGATCGAAAGCACGATCACGGATAACAACGGAGTCGGAATAGGAAATTACGCCGGAGCTTCGCTGAATGTAATCGGCAGCACGGTAAGTAACAATCAGGCTGTATTCGAGGCCGGGGGAATCGCATCGGATGGTCCGCTGACAGTTGTAAACAGCACGATAAGCGGAAACACCGCATCGTCCGGAACCGGCGGCATCATCGCTGCGGGACCTTCGGGCTACATCGCAAACAGTACTGTTGTCAAAAATAGGGCCGGCACCAGTTTCTCAGATTTCGGGTCCGGTGGCGTGGCGGGCACCGCCACGCTAACGAGCAGTATCGTCGCTCAGAATATCCAAGGCCCGAACACGCCTCCTAATTTGAGAGGAACGTTCACGTCGCAAGGCTACAACGTGATCGAATCTACTGATGGGTCGATGTTCACCGCCGGTCAGGGCGATCAGATAGTTGTTTCGGAAACCCAGCTCGCACTCGGGCCGCTTCAGGATAACGGCGGACCAACCCTTACGCATGCTCCCGGTACAGGCAGCGTAGCGATCGATCAGGGTATCGCCAACTCCCTGACGACCGATCAACGTGGTACCGGATTCCCGCGAACCAATGACGACCCGGCTGTCGCGAACGCCGTCGGAGGCGACGGCACCGATACCGGGGCGTTCGAAGTACATCAGGACACCGATGGCGACGGAATTGTTGACGCACTCGACCCGGATGACGACGATGACGGTGTGGCCGATGGTGAGGACGCTTTCCCCCTCGACTCGGCCGAGACGACAGATACCGACTCGGACGGCACCGGGGACAATGCCGATACGGATGATGACGGCGACGGCGTGCTAGACGGAGCGGATAATTGCCCCCTAAATGCCAACGCCGACCAAGCCGACTTTGACCTCGACGGCATCGGTGACGCATGCGATCCCGCCACGGGGCCGCCGACAAACAAAAATCAATGTAAAAACGGCGGCTGGATGCGCTTCGACACGCCGTCGTTTGGAAATCAAGGCGATTGCACTCGATTCCTGCGGACAGGCGGTTAATTGTTTTGCGGAAAAACAAACAAAGCCTTTTGAAACAATTTAAAGGCTTTGTTTGCCGCAGATTCGGGATCCGAAAACGATTTATAGAAAATGAAAAGGAGAAAAATTATATGAAAAACTTTAAAAACAAATTGAAATCTTTTGGCTTAACCGCGGTTCTACTTGGTCTGTTGATACTCAACGCGGATCGAGACACGTTAGGCCAAGGCAATGAACCGGCCGGGCCGACAAAGCCCGTTGTCGTCGTTAATACACCTGCAAATCCGGTTCCGGTTACAGGCACAATAACCGGAAACGTCACTATAACAAATACTCCGACCGTCGGAGCTCAGCAAAGCGGCCTTTGGAACGTCGGAATTTTAGGCACGCCGACAGTGAAGATCGACCCGAACAACAACTCCGTTGTGGTTGCTCCAAAATCAACTCAGCTTCTGCTGAACACAGGCTTCTACGACGTCAGCGCGGAGGTTACCCGGCACTCGGCCCATTTAACGTCGGCCAGTTCTCCAAAATAAGAGTTGCGGCGATAAATTTGTCGACTTCCGATGGGTCTTTTAACATTATTGCCTCCGCGGTACTTCCTGGCGGAACGATTCTATCGCTTGATGGAGCGAATTTTGTGACATTGCAGCCCGGCCAAACTTTTAACCGCATCTATGAAGTACCCGGACAAGTGATTAGGATTAACGTCGGCGGCAATGGCCCTAATCGAAATGGCGCAATCGCGATGTTCGGCAACTAAACGGCTGGCCCCGCCGATCCGCTTTTCAAGCAATGAGAATTAATCATGAAAAAGAATTTGATCGCTATTATGTCCGCGCTGATCTGTATTTTGGGAGTCGGTTACGCAAAAGAAGAGAAGAGCGGGTGCAGAGCAACCCTTCCGGACCTGTTATCTTGTTTATCTTGAGCTGGTTTAGATAAATTGACGATCATTCAAGCTGATTTTCACTAAGCTCCATAGAAAAGATTGCAGGTCTGGAAGGTTGCTCTGCACACGCTTCTTGCGACTTTTCAGACATCCGCTGGATGTCATCTGTCGGGAGATGAATTGAGCATTATTTCCTATTGCATAATTTGGGATTAAGAAAAGACCGCCTGACAATTCAGGCGGCCTATTCTTTCGGGATATTGTTAAAAAGGGATTATTTTACGTCGAGACTTTTGACCAGGAATCCGTAAATATCGGCTTGCTCTTCGATCTGCTTGGTGGTGGGTTTGCCGGCGCCGTGGCCGGCTTTTGTTTCAATTCGTATGAGAACCGGAGCGTCGCCGCCTTGGGCTTCCTGCAGCGCGGCGGCATACTTGAAGCTGTGGGCAGGGAAGACGCGGTCGTCGTGATCGGCCGTCGTAACCAATGTCGCGGGGTATTTTGCGCCTGTTTTGACATTGTGCAAAGGCGAATATGCATAGAGCGCTTTGAACTCTTCGGGGTTGTCGGGCGAGCCGTAATCGGACGTCCAGGCCCAGCCGATAGTGAACTTCGGGAAGCGGACCATATCCATTACGCCGACCGCCGGAAGCGCCGCGCCGAACAGTTCGGGCCGCTGATTCAAAACTGCTCCGACGAGCAGGCCTCCGTTTGAGCCGCCCTGAATCGCCAGTTTAGAAGGCTGCGTGTATTTGTTTGCGATCAGCCATTCCGCTGCGCCGATAAAGTCGTCAAAAACATTTTGCTTTTTCAGCTTGGCGCCGTTTGCCCACCAGGTCTTGCCGTATTCGCTGCCGCCTCGGAGATTTGCAACAACATAAACGCCGCCCATTTCGAGCCACGGAAGACGCGCAACCGAAAAACCCGGCGTCATCGGGACATTAAAGCCGCCGTAACCGTAAAGCAGCGTCGGGTTCGTGCCGTCGAGCTTGATCCCTTTTTTGTGAACGATAAACATTGGAACCCGCGTGCCGTCCTTGCTGTTATAAAAAACCTGTTTCACATCGAAATCCGCAGGAGTAAATTTCACCTTTGCCTGACGGAAAACCTCGCTTTTACCGGTTTTCATGTCATAGCGATATATCGTTGGCGGTGCGTTGTAGCTGGAATATGTGTAAAAAGTTTCGGTGTCATTCCGTTTTCCTCCGAAGCCGCCGGCCGAACCGATGCCCGGCAATTTTACATCCCGGACAAACTTGCCCTTTGTATCGACTATTTTTATCTGAGTATAGGCGTCCTTCATATAATTGAGGACGATTTGGTTGTTGATAAACTGAATCCCGCTCAGTGTTTCGGCGGCTTCAGGCACAATGTCGTTCCAGACGGGCGTTTTGTCGAGGACGTTGACGCTAACGACCTTTCCGCGTTCGGCATCTTTGTCGGTGCGGAAATAGAATACCGGCCCGTCATTGCCGATAAAACCATAACTGTTTTTGAGGTCGGTTATGAGCGGCATGATAGGCGCTTTTTCCATGGTCAGATTTTTGAAATAGACCATGTTCATTCTTTCCGTGCCTTTGCCGACATTTATGATCAGCCAATTTCCATCTTCCGTAACACCGCCGCCGACAAAATACTCCTTATTGTCAGGGCGTTCGTAAACTACATAGTCCTCCGACTGCGGCGTGCCGAGTTTATGAAAAAAGAGCTTTTGATTAAAGGTGTTGCCCTTTAACTCACCGCCGGCTTGAACGTCCGGAAAACGGCTGTAATAGAAGCCGGAATTGTCTTTCAACCAGGAGACACCGCCCTGCCGATTGGGTTTTAATGTGTCGGTAAGATATTTTCCGGTTTCGACCTCCATGATCTTCCAATCCGTGCGGTCGGAACCGGCAACTGCAACGCCGTATGCCCACAACTTTCCGTCCTCCGTAAATGACGAGCCGCCAAGAGCAGCCGTGCCGTCCGCTGAAAGCTTGTTCGGGTCGAAGAAAACACGGCCCGGATCGTTTATCGAATCGGCGATATAAAGCACGCTCTGATTCTGCAAACCGTCGTTTTTTGAATAAATATATTTGCTGCCGATCTTTGACGGTGCGGAGAACCGCTCGTAATTCCAAAGCTCTGTGAGACGGTTCTTAATGGCTGCCCGCTCCGGAATCGTCGCAAGATATGAGCCGGTAAGCTTATTCTGCGCCTCGATCCATGATTTCGTATCGGCGGAATCACCTTCCTCCATCCAGCGATACGGATCGGCGACCTTTGTGCCGTGATAATCGTCAACCTGATCGCTCTTGCGCGGTTTGGGATAATCGAATTTCTTTTGAGCCGGAACGCTGGAAACCAAAAACGAGAAAAACAGAAGTACTAAAAGGAATTTATTTAACATCACGCAGTTTTACCTCTTTCGAAAGATTTCGATAAGTATAGAATGCGTATGATGTAATGCAAAATCGATTCGCTGTCTCGAAACTTAGATCGGAAACAAGTTTATCGCGCCTGCTCAAAACATCCGGAGGCTTTCGTTGGCCACGGATTCTTTTTGAGAAATGTTTTCGAGATCTATTTGGCCGGGGAGCCAGTTTGGACGTTGATATAGCAAGTTCTCGGTTTCTTCACTGGCTTTCGGTTTTGCCATTAGGAAGCCCTGTCCGAAATCGCAGCCCAGATTCTGGAGAACTGCAAGCTGTGCCGGGGTTTCGATGCCCTCGGCAATGACGCGCATTTTCAGGTTCTTGGCAAGTGAAATAATTGTCTGCAGTATCTCGGAGTTTTCGCCACGTTCGCCGACGCCGCACACGAACGAGCGGTCGATTTTCAGGGTGTCGAAAGGCAGCCTTTGGAGATAGCTGAGCGATGAATAGCCTGTGCCGAAATCGTCCATGCTCAATTGCACGCCGATCTTTTTTAATTTTTGCAGAACATTAATCGTGTGCTGGGCGTTTTTCATCGCCGAGCTTTCAGTGATCTCCAATTTAAGCCTGTCCGGCAGCAGTTTTGACTTTTCCAGAGCATATTCTACGTGGTCGATAAGGTCGTCGTTGGAAAGATGAACGCCTGATATATTCACGCTTACCATCAAACCGGCATACTCCGGCGATATCTGCTGCCAGCTTTTTATCTGCCCGGTCGTCTGTTCCAGAATCCAGACGGTGATCGGAATAATCAGACCCGAAACTTCGGCAATGGGAATAAATTTGTTCGGCGGGATCATGCCGAATTCGCTGTGGTGCCAGCGCAAAAGAGCTTCGAAGCCCTCCAGTCGGCCGTCGCTAAGCGAAATTATCGGCTGGTAATGCATCGAAAGCTCACCGCGCTCGATTGCTTGACGAAGATCCATCTCGAGCCTCACCCGTTCAAGAAAACGTTCACGCAGCTCCTTTGTAAACACCGCCGGGCCTTCATTCTTTTCCTTTGCATAATGCATCGCAATGTCTGCATCGCGCAAAATCTCCTCGGGTGTTTCGTATTCCACATCGCACGGTGCTATACCAATATTCAAATCGATCGTTATGTTATTTCCGCCCAGCGAAAAAGGCTGTGTCAGGCTTTCATAAATTCTGCGGGCCACTTTTTGAGCCTTCCCTACAGTTGAAAGATCATTTAGAATTATCGCGAATTCGTCTCCGCCGATCCTTGCCACCGTATCAGTCGGATTGAGCATGCGAACGAATCGTTTAGCTGCAATTACCAGCACTTTGTCTCCGATCGTATGGCCGAGTGCGTCGTTTATGTTTTTAAAACTTCTGATATCGAGAAACAAGATCTGAAAATTCGCAGTCGGGTCTTCTTTATAATTTTCGATTGCCGCCCGCAAAACATTGCCGAACTGCTTCCGGTTTGCAAGCCCCGTGAGCGCGTCATGCAAAGCGGCGTGCTGAAAATCCTTCTCACTTTTTCGGAGTGCCGCATTCGCCCGCTCCTCTTTTTTAAGCGATATTCCGAGCTGGTCGACATGCTTTTCGGCCTCGCGCCTGCGCGTACGCTCGATTTCCGCCTTTGCACGCTCGGCTGCTTCTGCCTGTTCAATCGATTCGTTAACATCGCTGATCATCTTCCGGTAATTGATATAAGCAATACCCAGAATCAAAGCCGCAATAACCGTCATCGCAAAATCGGCATA
>JACDAY010000291.1 GCA_013695195.1 Blastocatellia bacterium
CCCTTCTCTTTTCAGTGATTTTTGGGGATCGCAAGCCACGACGCAGGGCTTCATTTACTATCTGTTTGAGAGATTTTGCGGGATCGCTTTCCTGTGCTTGTTTTAAGCCAAATGCCACATCGTCATCTATTGTTAAGGTTGTCCTCATATGACCGAATAGTAACATAATTTGGAAATAATAGGCAACATCATGTCATCAACTCATTGATGACATGATGTCTGGGTACGCTCACCTACCTTGACCATACAGCTTCTTAAATTCATCCCTTCCAAAAGCTCGATCCAGCCACATATTCGTCAGCTTTTCCTGTATGCTGTTTGCCCGCAGGCGTTCGTTGAGGTTTTTGAAATCGACGAAATCGAGATGCTGGTCCTGGTTAAAGCAGGAAAAAACGAAGAACTCCTCGCCGGTATGCGGGTTTACGTGGCGTTGAAGGCATTGGGCGCACACTTCCTTCATCATGCATTGCATGGGCGAATTGATCGAGCCGATAGCTGTATGCTGTTCGTTTAGATACGGTTTGAGACTCGTATGACGCGCTTCGCGGACACCGTTCATCATTCGGTCGGAGCCGATGGCGATTATGCGGTCAACTTCCTTTAAATTGACGGTTTGCTTGCCGAGCCGGCCTTCAGCGTAGGCGGTCATTGCCTGGACGATATTGCCGCGAAAGTGTGAATCCTGCTGCCTTTGCGGCTGAATTTCATCGCCGAAATCCGTTGCCCAAATGATCTGGTCGGTGGCTTTTTCGATCTCCTCGCGTTTAAATAGATCCGAGCCGTTTTTGTAGCCCGCGAAATAAATGACGTTATTGTTATTGGCGCGCAAAGCGCGGGCGATAGAGAACAAGACCGCGTTTCCGAGCCCGCCGCCCGCCAGCAAAACGGTTTCGTTCTCAGGAATTTCGGTCGGCGAGCCGGTCGGCCCCATCACGAGAACTTCCTCGCCCTCGCGCAAAAGCGAGCATAGGCGTGACGAAGTTCCCATTTCGAGAACTATCATTGAAAGAAGGCCTTTCTCTACGTCAACCCAGGCGCCGGTCAAAGCCAGCCCTTCCATCATCATCCGCGTACCTTCGATTACGGGCGCCGAGGTTTCGAAGTTTTGCAGCCTGTAAAATTGTCCGGGTTCGAATTTGCGTGCCTGCAAAGGAGCTTTTACGATGACATCGACAATCGTCGGCGTCAGCCGCTCGACCTTTACCACATAAGCTCGGATCTGTTCGTCGAGCGTCGCTACGAGTTGATCGAAGATCATGTCGCGCTCGGTTTGCGGCAGCGGCCCGCGCGTCGCAATTTTCTCTGCAAAAAGCTCTACGACCTTTAAATAACCGTGCTTGGCGGATGCCATTGCCTTTACGACGTTACCGGCGTATTGCGGGTGATTGTCGCCGTAATAGCTGATGAACTTTCCGTTATTTTCATACGAGGTGAAAAACCCCGCTTCACCTTTATCCGCCTTGACCGCGTGAAAATTGCCGTCGCCGTTTTTTTCCAATTTATATGGGAGAAAAAATTGTCGCCATTCGTCGAGTTCAAAGGTGCCCGGTTTTTCCTTCTCGTAAATGACGTTCGGCGAAGTCCCGGCCGCAACACACAATGTCCGCGCGGGGAACTCGACCATCTCACCTGTTTTTTCAAACTTTCCCGTTTCCCCAACATAATCTAGACGCTCGAAGATTAAAGCCTTGACGGCGTTATATTCATCGGGAACCGCCTCGGCCGGATTCATGCACTCCACAAAATTTATGCCTTCTTCGAGGGCTTTTTGGACTTCCTCGTGATTCAGCCGATAAGCCGGGGAATCCTGTAAACGCTTGCGGTAAATCAGCGAAACGCCGCCCCAGCCTTGTATTAGCGGAACAAAGTTCGGTTCTTCACCAGCGCGCTCTGCGCGCGCTCTTTCGGCGCGAATTTCCTTTCCATGCTCCAAAAATTCCTGCAGGACGCGATGTTCTTCTTCATCGAATTTTGCCAAGACCTCTTCTTCGCCAAATTCGGCGGAGATCTGCTCATATTTTTCGAGCATCTTCTCGACCTGCACCGGATAATAGGCGAAAAGCTCGGTTGCGGTATCGATTCCGGTCAGTCCGCCTCCGATCACAACGGCTGGAAGACGGACCTGCAAATTGGAAAGCGTATCCTTTTTGAACGCACCCGTAAGCTGCAAAGCCATCAGAAAATCGGAGGCCTGGCGAATGCCGCGAATCAGGTTGTTTTTCATAGGAACAATTGTCGGTCGTCCGGCGCCGGTCGCGATCGCGATATGATCGAAACCAAAATCCCAGGCGTCCTCTATCGTCAGCGTTCCACCAAACCGCACGCCGCCATAGGCGCGAAAACGCTTGCGGCGCGTTAGCATCAATTGAACCATCGTCAGAAAATTCTTGTCCCAGCGAACGGTGATCCCGTATTCCGAAACGCCGCCGAAGCCCGAAAGAATTCTCTCGTCAAGCTCCTCGGTAATCTCGCCGATATTCTTTATCGGTTTAGGACAAAATTTCCCGTTATCGCCCGTCCATTCCACTGGAAGCGGCTCGATCTTCAGGCCGTCCACGCCGACCACGCCGAAGCCTTCGTTCAAAAGATAACCCGCGAGAGTATATCCGGCAGGCCCGAGCCCGACCACCATTACATTCTTGCCGTTGTAGGGAAGAGCGTATGGCCGCAATGCATTAAGCGGATTCCAACGCGTCAGTAGGCTGTAAATCTCGAAGCCGTACGGAAGATTCAGCACATCCGTCAGCGTAGCGGTCTCGGCCAGCGGAATATTGACAGGTTCCTGTTTTTGAAAAATACAGCCTTTCATGCAGTCGTTGCATATCCGGTGTCCTGTGCCGGCGCACATCGGATTGTCGATCGCCACAAGCGCAAGCGAAGCTATCGAATCGCCCTGCTTTTTTAATAGATGCATCTCGGAGATCTTTTCATCGAGCGGGCAGCCTTCGGTTTTTATACCTAACGGGTTTCGTTTCGGCGTGCCGTCAGGATCACGCAGGCCGGTGGAACACGAATCCTTCGAACGCTCATGACAGATCAGGCAATAATCGATCTCGTAAAGAGCTTCGCGCATCGTGCCTCGGTCGTCGGTTAGTTTGAAACCGTCGCGGCGGCGCATCTCGCCGTCTTTTCCCCGCATCAGATTTGGGACTTCCTCGACCGGACGGATCAGATGGACCAGGTTCTGATAATCGAGAGCATGAGGCACTTTAAAACTTACCCAGCGTTTTTCCTTTTTGTAGAACTCGATAGCCGACCACGCCTCTATCAAAGCTAAAGCCGCTCCGACCTGCAAAAGATCACCGGTTTCTTCCGTCTGCAAAACGAACTGCGAAAAGACCTTGCCGAAGGTTTTGTCCTTTAATTTGTCATACGCCGCGTGCAGCTTATTGATCGTTTCCTGAATTTGAACGGTTAATTCCAAATTTTTCAAAAGAGCATCTTCGGCATCGAGCAATCTGGAAACTATCTCCGCAATCGCAAGCTCTTCGTCGTAGATCAGAGTTTCGTCAAAAACTGCATTGCGAAGCTCATTTAAAGCAAGCGACAGCTCGATGCGGTCGAGGTCCATCAAATTGTCGGTTTTGAATTTTTTAACGGCCCGCCGCTGGACGAAAAATTTATATTTCCAGACAGGATTCTGTTGTAAAATCTCTTTTTCGAGCTCCGACCGCTCTCGGCTGATCCCGAACATTCGGGCGATAAAGTCCGAAAGATATGGAGCGGCGTCGGTGAGCATTTTAGATTCGACCCGTTTCTCATAGCCAATTCCATGAGCAGAAATGTACTTAGAAAGTGCGTCGTTAAGCACCGGCTCCGTCTCAGAAAGTTCCGAGTAGAACTTTTCAGCCAACTCCTTTAACTTGACGGCATCGAAAAGGTCAGAGTAGCGAAATCCGGCAATGCCAAGATTAAAGTCGTCGTTTACGGTAGTTTGTTCTTTCTCGAAAATCGCGGGCATAAAGCATTTTCACTTATTATTCTTCCTACAAAAATGCAATTGAATATTATAACATCTGCTCTCGCGGCTCTACAAAAAGCAGTTCATTGTTACAATTTGATATTTTTATACCTAAGCTATGGTACAGGTATTTGCCAATTTTTTATGAAAATTAGATTAAATATGATATAAATCAAGTTTGCGCTAAGTAAAATCGGATATATTTTAATAGGTAATTATAAAGCAGTATGCAAGAAGATCAGCGGTTAACGC
>JACDAY010000297.1 GCA_013695195.1 Blastocatellia bacterium
CTTCGTATCGGGCAAGCTCAGCAGCTTTGTATTGCGACTGGGCTTCGGTTTCCTGTTTTTCGCTGGCCTCGCGTGCCTTGAGCATAGTGCAGCTGCCTTCCAGAACAGCGCCGTCTTCGACTAAAAGCCTCGGTGTCTGCACATTGCCGATAACACGCGAAGTGCGTCCGAGCTGTATTTTCTCGGTTGCAATAATATCGCCGTTGACCGAGCCGTTTATCATTGCGGCCGAAACCGCGACATTTGCATCCACCTGGCCGTTTGTGCCGACGATCAGCGTGCCGGAATCAGACGAAACCGTCCCAACCAGATGTCCGTCCACACGAAGCATGGCCTGAAATTCGGTTTCGCCCGTGAGCGTCGTGCCGTGCCCGACAAAACCGCTCAGGCGGCCTTCCTTTATGTCGCGTGCCATCGATTCACTGTCGGTTACGGCACGCGTGGACGGTGATGACGCGGTTTCGCTCGAATATTGATAAACCGGAGCTGCCTCCTGCGGCTGGCCCTGATAATTTGTCTCGTTCGCTGGTTCCGTTCTGGAACTTCTTCCCATTCTAATCATAAGTTTTGAACTCCTTTAAGATTTTGAGATGTTGAGACGGCAGTTTAACCAGGAGAGGACCTGAAGATTTTGTGCGATTTAACTTGCCGAGGGTTTCTAAAAACTGAAAAATGCTCCGCTAATCAATAATAAATGACGACAAGGGAACTGTCCAGCTTTTTCTTGCAAATGATTCCAAGGTGCTTCGCATTCAATTGCTTAGAAAATGTGAATAATTGCTGTTAAATAGCACACCCGCAGAGCGTTAATGCGTACAATTATTGTTTGTTGATTTCGATCTTTTCAGCGAGCACATCCTGTAAAGCGGCGATCGCTGCCTTTTTCGGTTCGCCCGAAAGCATTATTTCACCGAGATCGGCACTTGTATTGCCGACAATCGTAGTTGCACCAAGATAGCTCCACCCCTGGCCCATATCTACATAGATTGGCACGATCATCACAAAATTATCCGAAACTCCTGTCTGGGTGATTTTACCCGTGATTACTGCGCGCCCGTCTTTTTTGCCTATAGAGTAAGTGAATTTGTACGAGGGCATCTCCGTCCCGTAAACCCATTGATCGAAAAACCAATCCATTTTGCCGTTCTTGTCGATGTCCATCAACGGTGTAATGTGCTTTTCAACCGCCAGTTTGAAATCGTTCGTCGATATATCCTTATTGTAATGCGACACTACAAATTCTTTCATCATCTTTTGAAACCTGGCATCGCCCACGCCCTGCTGGTGATCAAACATCATCATTCTCAGCATATGCAGAATAAAAGCCCCTTTCGGATAGATCATATTCTGGGCGATATTTCCCGTCTTCGCACTATTGAGCCGATAGCCCTGCGTGACTGGCCCGACGGTAAATGGCTTGCGGCCTTTCGTGGCCGGAGTCGCTTCAACGATCTGTCGGCGCTGTGCGTCCCAATACTCTATGAATTTAGGCGTGTCCTTTTTAATGAATTGAACGTAAAGTGATGTCGAAAACTCCGAAAATCCCTCACTCATCCATTGGTCATGATAGCTGGTCCAGCCAAGAATGTGGCCCCACCACTGATGAGCGACCTCATGCGGAGTAACCTCGCGCCAAAACTGGCTACTTCCGCCCCGTGTTCCGAATAATTGCCGACGCTGCGTCTCGCTGATAAACGCGGGGTACGGTAAGTAAACCAGGGTCGGCCACGCCTGTCCGAAAAACGCGGCCGGCTGCTGTGTCATCGCCAGTCGTTTGTAGGGGAGCTTTCCAAAATATGCGCTGTAGATACGAGTCGAGTTTTGCGCTTCGACCAAAACGGAATCGGCCATTTGCGTGGTACTTATCGCACCCAACGTGGTACCCGTGCTAAGCCCCTGCGATTCAGCTGACTCAATATCATTTTGAATTGCCGTAATTTCTTTTGGTACTGTTCGGTTAACGAAAACCTCGAGGTCTAGCGCCGTTGATTTGTCCTGCACGGATTTCATCTTGAAATCGCCATAATTAAAACCGGCGACGGCAAGCTCGACTTCTCCGCTTGACCATTTGGAAACTTTTTGGTCGCCTTCGAGTGTCTCTTCGCCAACTCTAGATCCCACACCGATAAGTACGTATTTCTTCGGATATCGAAATGTTGTATCGAACGTAGCACGATCACCGAACGAAGTGTTAGGGTTGTTTGGATACCAAGTGGAGCGGGGAATCAGAATGAAGTTGCTATTTCCGGCATCGCGCAATGCTTCCATACCCTCATATTCGACAATTATTTTGAAAGGTTTCCCTACCTCGTTCGCAGCAGGAAGGATTACGCCGAAATCTGAGTCAGCCTCCTTCTTCTCTTGGATAAATACAAGCCCTTCACCACTTTCGTTCTTTACGGTCTTTACCCGCATTGCACGAAACAGATCGAACGGAAGAAAACGTGAATTTGGCTCACGCATTTCTATTGTGATTTCGTCTGTAGCGACAAGGCGAGTGCCCTCGATCGACACATCGATTTTGTGATTTTTGATGTCGTATGTCCGCCGATCCTGCCAGCTGGTGGCAGTTCCCTTTTTATATTCGCCGGTCATATGAAACGCGGTCCAAATGCCGCCGTTCGTATCGCCGTAATTTATGAGTTCGACCTGCTCGGGATATACTTCCGAATGTCCCAGGGGGTCTATACCATAAAGAAGTTTGCCAAATTTGTTTCCGTCGATAAATGCTGTAAAAAAACCTTTTCGCTGTGGCGCATAGATATCCGATAAGATTCTCGAAGTCACGTTGTAGCGGAACCGTTCCCGCATCAACTTTTCCTTTTCCTTGAACAAAGCTTGTGCTTTCGAAGACTGAGGACCGTTTGTTCCCATCCGCGCGTTTGTAGAGTTTTTGATCTGTTGCAGTGTAACGTCCGTGAAAAACATCGGCAAACTGTCAAAATTGTCGCGTATCTCGGGTGACTCCGTAAATATCGCCAAATGTTTTTGTTCCCGTTCGATAGGAGGTTTCAGATGAAATTCTCCTTTTCCTATAAAAACGGCACCCGTGATTTTACCCTCGACTGGAGGCAGAAAATATATCTCACCGCTTGTAAATGTAAATACGGCCGCATCCTTGATCATCACAAGATTATTCACCGTCGCGAAATCCCCGCTAAAAGCGTTGGCGGACGCGGAAACTCCTCGAAGCAACTTATATACCGGATCGTCAGCATATACCGTCACCTCGCCCAAAACTTTTTTATCATCCTGGGAAAAAGCGAATCCGGCTGAAAAGAAACAGAGAATGAGCGCTGCAAATGCGTGGGATGTTTTTAACATGGAACTCCTTGGAGAGAATGAAGACGTTGATTATGCCCGAAGCACTACTTATTATTGGGCAATGTGGCTTCTTGAGTCAAGTTTAACAGATGTTTGTGCATTTGAAGCCAACATGTCAAAATCTTAAGTTCGGAGGTTGTAGAGATTGTTCGCGGAAACTAAAACTAAATCGAAGCTGCTCAAAAAGATGGGCAATGCTATCGCGGATTTTTCAATGATCGAAAATGGCGATAAGGTAATGGTCTGCCTTTCGGGCGGGAAGGACAGCTATACGATGCTTGATCTGCTGCTCGATGTTCAAAAGCGCGCTCCTGTTAAATTCGAAATTTTCGTCGTAAACCTAGATCAAAAACAGCCCGATTTCCCCGAGGAAGTTCTGCCGAATTATCTCGAAAGCCTAGGCGTAAACTACCGCATTGTCGAAGAAGATACCTATTCGATTGTGACTAAGCATATTCCCGAAGGTAAGACCTACTGCTCTTTATGCTCGCGGCTGCGGCGCGGAATCCTGTACTCGACTGCCATCGAGGAAGGCTGCACTAAGATCGCGCTCGGCCATCACGCCGACGATATTATCGCCACCTTCATGCTCAATCTTTTTTACGTCGGGCAATTGAAGGCGATGCCGCCGATCCTGCGCAACGACGCCGGAAACAACACGATCATCCGCCCGCTCGCATATTGCCAGGAAAAGGAGATCGTCAAATACGCAGAAGAAAAGAAATTTCCCATCATTCCCTGTAATCTCTGCGGTTCGCAGCCGAACCTGAAACGCGCCCGCGTTAAACGCCTGCTCAATGAGCTTGAGAGGGA
>JACDAY010000310.1 GCA_013695195.1 Blastocatellia bacterium
GTCTAACCCCATGCTGACAATTGTGTCCGGCGAAGCTCCGCTTATCATCGCATCGTAGCTGGGATGGCTGATCGTCGATCCCGAAACGGCAATTCCCCAATTTAGCAGCAGTCCTTCATTTGCGAGCTTTTCTAAAAACGGTGTCGTCGGCCGCTCATAACCATTCAGGCTTAAATGATCGCCTCGAACTGATTCATCGAAGAC
Source organism: Blastocatellia bacterium (assembly GCA_013695195.1). Taxonomy (GTDB): domain Bacteria; phylum Acidobacteriota; class Blastocatellia; order Pyrinomonadales; family Pyrinomonadaceae; genus OLB17. Next base: position 205 of record JACDAY010000310.1, read on the forward strand.
AAAAATTATATTGTTATTCGGTTCGTAAGTTTGCGCATGAACCGGAATCTCAACTAATTCGCGTATTTTAGGCTTAACTTCAATTATCGGATTTGAGATGAGATATTCTGTAGTTGTATGAAAAAAAGAACCAAGTGACGTTGTGGTGAACTGCCGGTCAAAAAGAATCGGGTTCGTATAAGCAAGTTGAATGTAAAACAGGCACGTCAGCCCGATTACTGTACCGAGCAAGCCCGCGCCGTACGCACGGCCGTTATTTTTTACAAGAAAGCAAATTCCAACCAGCAATATAAATGGAATAAAAGCAGCTAAATCGATAAAAGCCGACAGCGAATACATGCGTTGTTCGCTCGTTGCGGATAATGCCCCGGTAATATCAAAGATATTCGTAAAGCGGCCTAATGCTTTTGAGTAACCATATTCTATAAATATCGCGAATGCGAAAACAGACAGATAAATTATTTTGTAACGCCATCTTGACGCCACCGTTCCCAATATAAAAAGAAAGGCCAGATATAATGCTGCCAATGAGTAAACTGCGGAAACCAAAATGTTAATAGGATCATAATCCCGGCTGACGAATTCAAACAGTGGAGCAAAGCCGCTCTGTGTGTAAAAGACATCAAATAAACACAGGAACAGGAGAAAGCCGGCGGCGGCAATCCGCGTCGTTCGCTCAGTCCCGAATGTGAGACTGTAATTACTTTTTAGTAATCTCGTTTCTGCAATCTGCATAGCGTTTGAAACATTAATATTTGGGAAAGAAACACTGCGTGCCTTGTTTCTGCACAATTATTTTTGATTGGTTATGAATTAAAGTTTAGGGGACGGTTGGAACTATTCCGAACATTTATACATTAACATTCCGCAAGCCGTTAGTCATCAATTTTTTGTAAAACTGCATTTGGAAAAAGAACAAAGAGCGGGTTGCAGAGCAGCACTTCCTGGCTGCGATGGTTCGACTTCAATTAGCTTAGCTTAACTTGAATTCAGGTTGAGTTTTCAAAAAATCAGAAAATAACAGACAGTCAGGAAGGGCTGCTCTGCACCCGCTTCTTCAATAATTGTGTTATAATCCATCTTTCAATAATTGTGTTATAATCCATCTGTTATGGGACAGATCGTCATTGACATTCCGACCAAAGCCAAAAGGCGATACCTATTCACCGATAAGGCGAAAGCTGCCGAATTTCTCGCCGCGCTTGAAAAATCGGCGATTCGAATCAAAAATGGCGAAGCCTCGATTGAAGAATTGGAATATATCGAAGATGTGCGCGATATTGAAAAGGCAATGGCCGAGTATAGGCGCACCGGCAAAACATACAAGTGGGAAGATATTGAGGCGGAAATCGGTTTATGAGCCGGTACGCCGTTGAAGTGCTGCCTGCCGCACGGCGTCAAGTCAAAAAACTCTCTTCCGACGCTTATCGGTTGGTGCGGCCTGTCATTCGCTCACTCGCAGAAAATCCCCGTCCGAACGGATACAAACCGCTTCACGGTAAATTAAAAGGCCTTTACAGAATCGACGCCGGAAATTATCGTGTGGTTTATCAAATAAAAGATGATGTACTAATCGTCGTTGTCGTCAAAGTCGCCAACCGCCGCGATGTTTATAGATAGAAAATTCCCTGCCTGTGCAAACCAAGCAATACTTTCGTCTTTGCGTTAAAAATCTTGCGCTTTTGACTAAAATTCGATTATAATTTTCACAATTCCCGCTCGGGAAAACTATCTGTAATTCAAAGCACTACACAGCAATATGCATTCCACCCATATTTCGGCTTCAGGCGAAATTGTTGAAACGATTCAGCCCTTAGAGAAGTCAATTAAAGGCAGCGGTTCTGCACGAAACATTGCCGCGATCTCGCTTAATACTTTTCGAGAGGCTGTGCGCGACCGCGTTCTTTATTCGCTGGTTCTGTTTGTACTTCTGATCACAGCGGCAGCCGTGGTTCTTGGCGATCTTACGGCCGGGCAGGAAGCTCGGACTATCGTCAATCTAGGCCTGAGCGCAATGCTGCTTTTTGGCGCATTTATCTCTATATTTGTCGGCGTCGGCCTCGTCTCGAAAGAGATCGAAAAGCGCACGGTTCACGCCATTCTCGCCAAGCCGGTCTCGCGCGGCCAGTTTATCATCGGGAAATATCTGGGATTATGCCTGACGCTTTTAGTGAATGTTCTAGTCATGGGCGGCGGCGTGTCAGCTGCATTGATTTACGTCGGCTCCGCGGACCTCGCCGGTTCGATATGGGGCGCGATATTACTGATATTTTTCGAATTGACCATCCTGACTGCGGTTGCGACGCTCTTTTCGTCATTTTCCACACCGGCGCTGTCGGCGCTTTTGACCTTTTTTATATTTATTATCGGTCATTTCAGCACTTCGCTTAACGAGCTGGCAAAAAACCTGGGCTCGCAGTTTGCAAAGTATTTATTCGGCGCGATCTACTATTTGTTTCCAAACCTTTCGCACTTTAGCTTTATCACAAACGCCGCCCACGGCGACATTCTGCCTCAGGCGATGATTTTTGGCGCTATTGCGTATGCATTTGTCTATGTGTCGATATTGCTGATAATAACAGTCATGATATTCAGCCGTAGGAATTTTAAATAAAGAAAAAAGAGCGGGTGCAAAGCAGCCCTTCCTGACTGCATGTTTCTGAATAGAATTTGTTCAAACCAACCTTGAATGAACAAGTTTAATTTTACGAAGACCTGATAATAACAGACAGTCAGGAAGGGCTGCTCTGCACCCGCTTGTTTTACAATTGCCGGTGATGAAATACCCAAATCCTAAAACAATTTTCTCACTTGTATTAATAGCTGTCGGCTTTTGCTGTGTGTTCTTCCTCAGCAATTTTGTCGAAGCGAGCCGACCTCCGCTGCCCGATAATTACGCCGATCAGGACCTCGCTCTGCAGGGCGCTAAGCTTAAGGATTATTCACTTGGTTTTAACGGATTGATCGCCGACTGGTATTGGATGCAGTCGCTGCAGTATGTCGGGGACAAGTTTGCAAAAAGCGGCGCCAGGCTCGATCTCGAAGACCTTAAATCTCTGAATGTCCGTCTGCTGTATCCGCTTCTCGATAACGCAACTACGCTCGATCCCAGGTTTTTGGTCGCCTATTCGTATGGCGCGATGGTACTGCCGGCGATTGACGCGAACCAGGCTATCAAATTGACCGAGAAAGGAATAGCCGCAAATCCCGACGCGTGGCGCTTGTATCAGCATCTTGGGTACATATATTGGCGGTTGGATAATTACGAAAAAGCTGCCGAAGTGTATGGCGAGGGAGCTAAAATCGGCGGAGCGCCGCCATTCATGCTTGCCCTTTCCGCAAGTATGAAGAACAAGGGCGGCGACCGCGAGACCGCGAGGGCAATCTATCGGCAAATGTATGACTCGGCCGAGGATTCGCAAACGAAGGAGCAGGCATCGAAGCGTCTTTTAGAACTCGATTCGCTCGACGAACGTGAAGCTATCCGGACGGCTTTGAAAAAGTTCAGCGAAATGAACGGCCGCTGCGCGGTTAGCTTCAACGAGATTCTTCAGATGCTTGGGTCCGTAAAACTCCCAGGCGGTAAGGAATTTCGCGTGGACAAATCGAATAACGTGGTTGATCCGAGCGATGCACCGTACATTCTCGATAGCAAAAAATGCGACATCTACCTTAATCCGCAAAAGACGAAGGTTCCCCTTGGATAAAGCTATGGAAACAATTGTTGAAATCGAAAATTTGACGAAGGACTATGAAACCGGTTTCTGGCGAAAGAAAAAGGTCCGGGCGCTGGACGATTTGAGCTTGACGGTAAAGAGCGGTCAGATATTCGGTTTTCTCGGCGGCAACGGCGCCGGGAAAACGACAACCATCAAGATTCTGATGAGCTTGCTCTTCCCTACTTCCGGCAGCGCACGCATTCTCGGCCGCGACATCTCGGACGTCAAGATGCGCTCATCGATCGGTTATTGCCCGGAAAATCCCTATTTTTACGATTATTTGACAGCTCGCGAATTGCTGAATTACTTCGGTGAGCTTTTCAGCCTGAATTCCGCAAAACGAAAGAGCAAAACGGAAGAGCTGCTCACCAAAGTCGGTTTGCAGGAAAAGGATTGGGATAAGCAGCTGCGAAAGTTTTCAAAGGGAATGCTCCAGCGCGTCGGCCTCGCGCAGTCTCTTGTAAACGAGCCGCGTATCGTTTTTCTCGACGAGCCGATGAGCGGCCTTGACCCGATGGGCCGCCGCGAGATTCGCGAGCTGATCGCCGGGTTGCGCGAAAAAGGCACCACCGTATTTATGTCCACGCATATTTTGTCGGATGTCGAAGCTCTTTGTGACGAGGTTGCCATCCTTCGCAACGGCAAGCTTGCCGCCACGGGAAAACTCGACGAGCTTCTTGCCCGCGATGGCCAGAGTAGATCCTTTGAAATAACGATTGCCGGTGTTTCCATTCAGGAAATACGAGGAGAGCTCGGACAGGTTTCCGGTGCCGACATTTCGGAGAAGGCCAACGGTGTCAGCGTCGAGGTTACAGATGAGAACGATATTGAGCGGATTATCAACATTTCGCGTAAAGTGGGCGGAAAGCTGATCTCGGTTCAACCTGTAAAGCAATCGCTTGAAGAACTTTTTGTAAAGGAAAATACTTAAGACTGGTTTGCATTAAAGATGCGGGTGCAAAGCAGCCCTTCCTGACTGTAATTAATTTACTGCAATTGGGTTAAGTTAGTTTGAGAATACGCAAGCTGATTTTCAGAAGACTTTTAATTAACCTACAGTCAGGAAGGGCTGCTTTGCACCCGCCGATTTAAAAATTAATTTTCAATTTTCTGTTCTTATCGCCGTTACCTTCCAGCGAATATTGGCTCGGTCGTCCTTTTTATCGAATCCGTCAAGGCTGAGAGTTATCGGAATAGTCTCATTCGGCCCAAGGCGTTCCCTCTGTCCGGGCACGACAAGTACACGTTTTTCCTTCACAACGGCGTTAAATTGATCGACAACCGCTACGTTTACTTCGAGGGCGTTTATCACCTTCGATCCCTTATTACGGATATTTCCAACTATAGACATCGAAATGTTGCCAAAACCGTTTGGATATTGGACGGTCCTGTCACCGGTCGAAATAATTATGTCCTTCGTCACCCCGTCGAATTCCGGCGAGCCTTCACGGTAGGAGCCGTCGAGGACCGTCGCCATCTGGTCTTCCATCGACGGACGGAACGACATGAGCCAGATAACCAGGGCGATCGCCGCAACGCCTACGACTATCCCAATTATAATGCCTTTGTTAATGCCCTTCTTTTCTTCGCTCTGCCCTAAAAAAGTCTCCATAAATATCCTGTAAATTCAGTTAGACGCGGATTTTTGTAAAAAGTTCCCTTAGGTTATCATTTTAGCTATCGAAGCTGAAACATCGAATAAATCACAGTCTCAATTTGCAGAGGTCGCACTTCCCTTGCCGCTGCGCATGACATTTACCTATCGGCTTCCCGCCGGTTTCCGGGACGAGGTAAAGGCCGGCGCCAGGGTGCAGGTTCCGTTCGGCAAAACGACGCATACCGGGTATGTTGTCGCCCTTCAGGACGAGCTCGATCCGGCTCTCGGCATCGAAGAATCGGCGGTAAAAGATGTCACGGAACTTTTGGACGAAGAGCCGATGCTGACAGCCGAAATTTTGAAGCTCACGCAGTGGACGGCGGATTATTACGCTTCTTCATGGGGCGAAATATTAAAGGCTTCACTGCCCGCCGGAATTAACGCTTCAAGCGAGCGGATTCTTACCATAACCGAAGCCGGACGAGATGAGCTTCAGAGCAATCCGGGCCAGCCTTCAACCCGAATTCAAATTCTACGCCGTCTCGCGGAGAACGGCGAGACTTCCCAGCGTGATATTGAAAAAGAATTTAGCGCAAAACCCGCGGCGCGGACTATTCGCGAATTGATAAATAAAGAGTTTGTCAGCACTTACCGGCGAACCGTAACCAGCAAGGTAAAACCGAAACTGCGTAAAGCCGTCCGTCTGCTTCCAAACGGCGCCGATGGTCAAAAGCCATTAAATCCTGCTCAAAACAAAATAATCGATTCCATCACAGCGAACGGGGGCGAAATGCTTTTCACGGAGCTTTTGAAAAAAGCTGATGTTGGCGCTTCGGCTATCGGCACGCTTTCAAAACGCGGCTTGATTGAAGTATTCGTACAAGAGATTTTCCGAGATCCACTTTTAAATGCTGCGCTGCCGGAAATAGATCAATTGACACTGAACTCCGAACAATCCTTTGCTTTGGGCGAAATAGAAAACAGCTTGGACACCGGCAAATTCAAAGCATTTTTGCTTCACGGCATCACCGGCAGCGGCAAGACGGAGGTTTATATTCGGGCGATGCGAACCGCGCTCGACCAGGGCAAATCGGCGCTGATGCTTGTGCCGGAAATCGCGCTTACACCGATCTTTTCCAGGCGGCTTCGGGTGATTTTCGGCAACGAAGTTGCGATCCTTCATTCAAATCTTTCACCGGGCGAGCGATTCGACGAGTGGCGCCGCATCCGCAGCGGACACGCCCGGATCGTCATCGGAACACGGTCTGCCGTATTTGCTCCGCTTCAGGATTTAGGGCTGGTTATTGTGGATGAAGAGCACGATTCCTCCTACCGCCAGAACGAGGCTCCGTTTTACAGCGCCCGCGATGTTGCTGTGATGCGTGCGAATTTCGCCGATGCAGTGATCGTTCTCGGTTCCGCGACGCCCGCGCTCGAATCTTTTCAAAATGCCCAGGGCGGAAAATATCGATATTTGCAGCTGCAGCACCGAATAGGGAACCGCCCGCTCGCCAAAGCGGAATTAATTGATATGCGGGATGTTTTTCGTCAAGCGGGCAAGGACGTTACACTTTCGCCGCAGCTCATGACCGCGATCGAGGAAACGCATTCGAAAGGCGAGCAGTCGATAATTCTTCTGAACCGGCGCGGTTTTTCGCAATTCGTTCTTTGCCGGACGTGCGGCGAGAGCCTGCGGTGCAAGAATTGCGACATCACACTCACCTTTCATCGGCGCGATTCCAGGCTCGTTTGCCATTACTGCAGCCACAACGTTCCGGTTCCGCACAGTTGTCCCTTTTGCAAAAGCGAGTTTTTGTATTTTATCGGTGAAGGCACCGAGCAGCTCGAAGTAATTTTAGAGAAAAAGTTTCCGAATTTGCGCATTGCACGAATCGACCGCGACACGATGGCCCGGCGCGGAGAGATGACAAAAACGCTGATCGGCTTTGATCACGGTGAGATCGATATGCTCGTCGGCACGCAAATGCTTGCAAAAGGACACGATTTTCACAACGTAACGCTAGTCGGCGTAATTTCTGTTGATATTGGCCTTGGCCTGCCCGATTTTCGATCTGCCGAGCGGACGTTCCAGCTTTTAACGCAAGTTGCAGGCCGCGCCGGACGCGGAAATTTGCAGGGCCGCGTACTCATCCAAACCTATTACCCGGAACATTACGCGCTCCGCCACGCCGTAAAACAGGATTTCGAAGGCTTCTTCGCCGAGGAGATTCGCTATCGCCAAAGATTGAACTATCCGCCTTTTGTAGTTCTTGCTTCGATTTTGATCAAACACGCGGATTACAACAACGCTCTAAAAAGCGCGGAGATCCTAAAGGATTGCCTGGATAAAGCCAACAAGGACAAAGCTTGCCGGATACTCGGCGTCGCCCCCGCGTCGTTGTCACGCCTGAAAAGCCAGCACCGCCTTCAAATATTAATAAAATCGGTAAGCCGGCGGAAGATGCGTGAAACTCTGGACACGGCACTGGCAGAAGCCGAAGCGGCAGGCTGTGACATGCGGATAGTCCACGTCGAGGTAGATCCGGTTAATTTGATGTAAGATTGTATTTAATTCACCGCTTTCGAACTAAATTCAGCCTGGCCGAATTTGACTTGCGAGTAGATCTCGGCCAAAGAAACCTTTGTATTGATCGAGTCAAGTGAAACAACATCATCACGCTCGTTGTATATGCGGTAAATCCATTGTTTGGCGTTCTGCCGGGCGTAATGCTCGACACGCATTTCATCTTCTTTTAGCAAGAGGCATTCACGTATACTTTCCATCTCGAGAAAATTCTCCAGCTTCTTCGTTTTGTCCGAAGAATTTGTCTGGCTCGAAAATACTTCGACTACGAGCGTGGGATTTTGAAGAAGATCAAAGCTTTGGTCGGCAAATTTCGGCTCGCCATTGACGATCACGACATCGGGATAACAGATAAAATTGCTCGCCAATTTAACACGCATGTTGCCGATATAGATTTCGCATTTATGGCCGTGCATGCGGCTGCCGACGGCAATTGCGGTATTTGCGACCAGAATATTATGCCAGCGATTCGAGCCGGATCTCGCAAGCACTTTTCCGTTCAAAAACTCGTTCTTGGTAGCGCTGCGGCGTTCTGCCCCAATGTAATCTTCGGCAGAATTTTTCTTTGATGTTTGCTCAAGGATTTTTTCATTCATACTTCTGATGCTCCCGGATTTTGAAAACGTGGATTTAGAGAGTGGGCGACAAAGATTGGGCGCTTTGCCTGGGTAACTTTCTCTGCTAAAAATAGTGTTACATATTGACGCACATTTTTTCAAGGGTATTTCTATGAAACTTTCCGAACTCGCCGCAAAAACTCGCTCTACAATCGAATCGGGCCCGCATGATTTGGAGATTTCCGGGGCCGCCGGGCTGGATATTGCGGAAAACGGGGATGTAACTTTTTTGGCGAATCCGAAATATACGCCGCAGATAAACGGCACAAAGGCGAGCGCGATATTCCTTAATGAAGGTGTCGGCCTAGTCAGGCCGGACATTGCTGTGATTCGATCGGCTGACGCATATCTAGCTTACACTCGTGCATTGCGGCTGTTTCACCCGCAAATGGCGGCGCATTCGTTTCGGCACCAGACAGTATCGATTGATGAGACAGCTGTAGTATCGGAAAACACCGAAATTTACGCGAATGTTGTTATTGGAAAGAATTGCCGTGTAGAGTCCGGGGTAAAAATATTTCCGAATGTAACGCTTTATGACGGCTCCCTAATCGGAAAGAATTCTGTAATTCACTCAGGTGTCTCTATTCGCGAAAACTGTGAGATCGGCGGCAACTGTATTATTCACAATAATTCAACAATCGGCTCGGACGGATTCGGCTATGCAAAAACTGAAGAAAAACGCTGGCTCAAAATACCGCAAACGGGGCGCGTTGTTCTGGAAGACGACGTGGAGATCGGTGCAAATACGGCAATCGACCGCGCGTCGGTTGGCGAAACGCGAATCAAACGCGGCGCTAAAATAGACAATCTCGTCCAGATCGGTCATTCCTGCACAGTTGAGGAAGACGCACTTATTTGTTCGCAAACCGGGCTTGCAGGAAGCTCGATTATCGGAAAACGAGTGATTCTGGCCGGCCAGGTCGGGATCGCCGGGCACTTGAAGGTAGGCGACGACGCCGTAATCACGGCAAAATCGGCCACCAGCCATGACGTCGAAGCAGGCAAAGTAATATCAGGCATTCCGGCTTTCGATAATCGCGAGTGGCTGCGATCTACTGCCGCTTACAGAAAATTGGGCGAAATGGCGCAAAAGCTCCGGGCACTGGAAAGAAAAGTAAACGGGCCGGAACAAAAGTGAATCCAAATGGAGAATATTTCAAGAATTCCTCTTCGGAATAGCTGATAGTTGAAAACTGATCGTTGATAATTAAGAACCTTGGACGACCTTATTCTTAAATTATCAGCTATCAGCTATAAGTTTTAAGCTATTCCGAAAGTAATCTTTACACAGCATAAATACTGAAACAGTGCCGTGTTTTGTTAATCGACGGCATTTTGAAATTGATAGGAGAATTATATGAAACCGGAAACACAGCGGGAATTATCAGAAAGCGGCTACGACGTTACGCCAATTTCAAACGAGACGCAGGAGCGTTTGGCTCAGGATTTGACTGGTGAAGAACGGCGGATCCTTCTCGATCACGGGACCGAGCCGGCTTTCTGCGGCAATCTTACTGACAATAAGGAAGACGGCGTTTATGCGTGCCGTTTGTGCAGTTTGCCGCTCTTTAAGTCCGATTCGAAGTTTTATTCCGGCACAGGCTGGCCTTCATTTCATACGCCGTTCGACAAGGATCATCTCAAGCATATCGAAGACAATAGTTACGGAATGCGGCGGATCGAGATCCGCTGCGCCCGCTGCGACGGCCACCAGGGACACATTTTCCCCGACGGCCCGCCGCCGTCCGGCCAAAGATATTGCATGAATTCAGCATCGCTCGAATTTTTTCCCGACGGCGAAAAACTGCCGCAGAAGGTTTAACTTTTGTTCCGGTTTGATTCATTATTTTTATTTTCCTTATCCAAAAGTTGCTGCTTTCGCTCGATTCCCCAGCGATAGCCGCTCAGTTTGCCGTTGGCGGCGATCACGCGGTGGCAAGGTGTAATCAAAGCGACCGGATTAGAGGCACAAGCACGAGCCACAGCACGGACAGCTTTGGAATTCCCGACCTGTTCCGCAATCTGAGAGTACGAGCGGGTTTCGCCATATGGAATCTTGCGGAGCTGAGACCAAACACGCATTTGAAAAGCACTGGCCTGCAGGTCGAGCGGCAGATTCAATATTGCTTTTTCACCGTTTAAGCTTTTCAAAATGATATCGACGGAATCTTTGAGAACCGCATCTTTGTTTTCAATGGATGCCGCCCAAAACTCTTTTTTCAGCTCATCTTTTAGTGTCTTAACATCGTCACCAAAGCTGACTGAGCAAATTCCCTTTTCCGTTGCCGCAACGAGCAGCTTGCCTAAGCGCGAATCGGCAATCGTGTAATTAATCTTCATATCTTTTCCACCTTTTTTATAAATTGTGGGTGTCATTCCCAAAGTTTCGCCCGCTTTTTCATAAAGGGAGCGGCTCGAGCCAAAGCCGCTTTCATAAAGCGACGTCGTTACATCGGACTCTTTAACTCTTTGTTTAAAATTTTCAATCCGCATCATATCGATGACTTCCTTCGGTGAAAGGCCAAGGACGGCTTTAAAGGTTTTCTGCAAATGTCCGGCACTAATATTTAAATGCCGGCTCAGTGCGTAGATTGTCGGAACCCCCATTTTATCCGCTTGTAAAAATTCAAATGTTCGCATAATCAGCGTCGCCACCGGGCCCGGAAAATATTCATTTTTTGGCTTACAGCGAAAACAGGCGCGAAAGCCCGCCCTTTCCGCGTCATCGGCACTTTTAAAGAACAATACATTCTGCCGTTTTGGTATTTTCGCGGGACACGACGGACGGCAAAATATGCCGGTCGTTTGAACACCGGTATAAAAGACGCCGTCGAATTCACGGTTTTTGGTCTGAACCGCCTGCCACCGCCAATCAATATATTTATCCTGTTTTGTAGTAAACTCTTTCATCATATTTTAAAGTTTATATGCTTTCGCACGGACATTCTATCCGTTATCGGTTGTCTAATTTTTTATCTCCGCATCCGGGGCGATTGCCCGTCAAAAAGTTTTTTTTCCTGTTTTTTCGCTCTTATTCCAAATGCCGGCTAAAATACATCGTAAAACTGCGGTAGAATTTTTACATGGGTGCAATCGTCTTATTTGACGGAGTTTGTAATTTTTGCAACAGTTCTGTGAATTTTGTGATACAACACGACCGCAAAGGATATTTTAAGTTCGCGCCGCTGCAGTCCACTGTCGGCTGGGAACTTTTGAATAAATATAAAGTTGAAACTTCAAAAGCCGATTCAGTGGTTGTTATTGACGACGGCCGGGTTTACCTGCGGTCGGACGGAGCGCTGCATGTTGCCGGGAAATTAGATAAGCCGTGGTTCTGGCTCGGTTTCCTGATCATTGTTCCGCGGCCAATTCGGGATTTTATCTACAGACTGCTTGCAAAATACCGTTACCGGCTTTTTGGAAAAAAAGACGTCTGCATGATTCCGACACCGGAACTCAAACAAAGATTTTTGTAAAAACGCTGGCGGCTTGCCTCCTTTGCGTTTCTTAGCGTCTTTTGCGTGAAACCGTCTTTTGATTTAAAGATGAGCTATTCTCTGGAAACATTAGAATACGAAAAGCTGCTCCAGCTTGTCAGCCGGAATGCGCAAACGCCGATGGGCGAAGATCGTTTCGCCGGCCTGCGCCCACTAACGAGTAAGGCCGATATCGAGCGTCAACTTTCCGCAATTTCGGAAACCATCCGGCTAAATGAGGAAAAACAGGTTTCATGGTCGTTCAGCGGCCTGCAGGATCCGGGTGATGCCGTCACAATTTTGAGAATAAGGAACGCCACTCTTGAGCCGAATCTACTTCTTGAAGTTTCACGCATCTGCAGCCAGGCACTGTTCGTGCGGTCGTCAATCCAGCCTGAAAAGGACTTTTCCCCCGTTTTGTGGCAGGTCGTGGAAAATATTCCACCGGCACTACTTGCGGCAATCGAAAAAATAAACAAAAAGCTGCTTCCAGGCGGCGCGATCGACGATTCCGCTTCGCCTGAGCTGGCAAGCATCAGACGCGAGATAAACGCACAGCGCGCACGGCTTACCAAATCCCTCGAAGCCGTGATGCGAAATTCCAGCGGAGCGATTCAGGATGAGATCGTTACGGTCAGAAACGAGCGTTTTGTCATTCCGGTAAAAGCAGATTTTCGCGGTAAGGTCGGCGGAGTTGCTCACGGCTTCTCGTCTTCGGGTGCTACCGTATTTATCGAGCCGCTCGAAGCCATCGAGGCCAACAACGAGCTGCAGAATCTTAAGGGCAAGGAAGAACGCGAGATCGCACGCATTCTTTTTGCATTGACTGAGGAATTGCGCGAACAGCTCCCAGCCGTCGAGTCTGCTGTCGAAGCAGTCGCAGAACTGGATTTTGTCAAAGCAAAGGTTGAGTTTGCCCGAAAATTCAAAGCAATCGTGCCGGAGATTTCAGATGACGAAACTCTGGAGTTTGTCGATGCCCGCCATCCGCTTTTGGAAGAAAATCTTCGAAAAAGCTCCCCTCCTTACAAAGGAGGGGAGGCTGCCTTTTCAGCAGACTGGGTGGTTCTTTCTTCGGCCAAAGATCAGGTCGGTTCGGACATTGTGCCAACTTCATTTACACTCACCAAACAAAAATCCGTCATGATAATCTCCGGCGCAAACGCGGGCGGGAAAACGGTTGTTCTAAAAACCGCCGGGCTATTGAGTCTTATGGCAATTTCCGGCCTTCCCGTTCCTGCTAAGGAAGCGCGAATTCCCTTTTATCGTTCGATTCTGGCCGACATCGGCGATCATCAATCGCTCTCGGCAAACCTTTCGACGTTTTCTTCGCATATGTCTAACATCGCCGGAATGATGCGTGAATGCAGCCCGCCTTCTCTGGTTCTGCTTGACGAAGCTGGTACCGGAACAGACCCTGAGGAAGGCTCGGCGCTCGGCGTGGCTATCGTCGATTATTTCCGGCGCGTTTGCCATGCTCAGGTCATCGCATCCACGCATTATCGCGGTTTAAAGATCTACGCCGCGAATGACGAAAACGTAATAAACGCCTCGGTAGAATTTAACGAAAAGACTTTGCAGCCGACGTACCGACTGTTGCTTGGACTAGCCGGAGCGTCGTCCGGCATCGAGATCGCCCGTCGTTTCGGCATTTTACCGGATGTGATCCACACCGCACGCGAAAATCTGGATATATCCGCACAGGAAGCCGAAGATTATTTGCGAAAGCTCCAAACCGAAACAACGCTCGCCGAAGACCTGCGAATTGCGCTCGAAGAGGAACGCGAAACCGTCGCGATGAAATACGCCAACCTCGAGTTCGAAGCAGGAAAAAAGGAAAAAGAGCGCCGAAAACAGTTTGAAAACGAGCTCGCGCAAACAATCGACGACTTCGACCGCCAATCAAAAGCGTTTATCAAATCGCTCGAAGACAAAGCGCTAAAAAATAAACTCGACAAGGAACGTGTGAGCCGAAAAGCGGAGTTGAATCGGGCAGTCTTGTCCAAAGTCCAAAGTCCAAAGTCCAAAGTTGCGGCGTGGCAGGCAGAAACACGACCGGTAGGGAGTGTGTCGGGCGAAGGAAATATTGCCGTAGGCTCGCACGTAATCACTTCTTTCGGAAACATCGGCGTCGTCGAAAAAATGGACAAGGAGGTCGCAGAAGTCCTCGTCGGCGGAATGCGCCTCCGGGAAAAATTAGCAAACCTTCAACCGGTTACAGAAACCGCCGATTTCCCCGAAAGCCGTGCAGAAAAACTGCAAAATCAAGCCAAATCCGCAAATCTCCGCCTCGATGCCGAAGACGCCAACGCGGAGCTAAACCTGATCGGCCAAACAACCGCCGACGCCGAATACGAGATCGACCGTTTTCTCGACGAAGCCTATCTCGCTTCCCTTCCCCGCGTCCGCATAATCCACGGCTTCGGCACCGGAGCGTTAAAGAATTTCGTCCATCATTTTCTAAAAAGCCACCCGCACATAGAAAAGTTCAGCTTCGCCCCGCAGGACCAAGGCGGACATGGTGCTACAATAGCTGAGTTGAAGCAATAAAAGAGGATATGTACTTATGATGACTCAACAAGAAGTATACAAAGAAGCTATAGCGCTGCCGCCGAAGGAAAGAGCAGAATTATTAAAGAAATTGGAACAAAGCTTGAAGAAGGATATTTTGGAAAGTGAAAATCCTTCTGAAGATAGAGATCGCAGGCAAATAATCGCGGAACGCAAACTGGCTGTTGACCACTTGCGCGGTATCGCCGCTGTTCCCGGAAAGATTCCACCGACTGATGAAGAATGGCGCGAGGAGCGGACAAATTATCTGTTGGAGAAATACAAATAAATGAAGGTTTTGCTCGATAACGACATCGTTCTTGACTTTCTTCTGAAACGGAAAAAGTTCTTTGATGATGCCGACGAAATCTTTGTCCGCTTGCAAAATTTGGAGTTCGATGGATATATCGCAGCTATTACGCCAATCAATGCTTTCTACACATGCCGAAAGGAGATCGGAAAAGGGTCGGCATTCGAAGCTGTTGGTGAGTTGCTCGGCCTTGTAGAAGTTTGTCCGGTTGGCAAAGATGTGTTGCAAAGGGCGTTTTCTCTGGACTTTTCCGATTTCGAAGATGCCGTGCAATGTGCGTCAGCGATGGCCGAGAGTCTCGACGCCATTGTTACACGCAACACAAAGTATTACAAAAACTCCCCGATGCAAGTTCACTCGCCTAGCGAATTTCTTGAGGTTTTGCAAACCGAATCTGCCAATTGAGACAAAATGAATGGACATTAACACGCCCGTGCGGATTTGTTGAATCCTTGACCACGCCCTAAACATCGTGGCTTTGCCAAGGCAAAATATGATGAATGATTTCAAAATATATTTAGTCGTTTTCCTCCTTATGTCTTCAACAATTTTGTCGGTCGGGCAGGACGGCAACGAGGAACCTATGCTCTATCATTCGATAGAAGAGCCTAACTGTGAAGTGTTGCTGGCTACGCTGGATGTGTTCGCTGCGGAAATCTTTCTTGAATCAACTGCCAACCAAGGATATGTAATTATTCGCGGCGGTCAAAACCCAATCGAAAATAAGTTTTACGAAGGATTTGTTAAATCCTATCCCAAGACGCGAAAGATTGATGAAAGCAGATATTTTGTAATAACGTCTCCTTCTAAGTCAAAACTCAAAATCGAATTCTGGGTTAGCAAGAGTGGCAAAGCTCCGCCAATATCGAGCGTTAATTTCGACCTCAAGCTACCGAAATCAGACAAGCCTTTCTTTGTTGCCGACGACTCAGTTGAGATAGTAAGGCATGAAGGAGAATGGTTGTACATAGGCGAATGTGCCGCCTGTTGCATTCGAACCGTAAACAGTTTTCTCTTACGTGATTTTCTCGACGCTAATCCGAATGTACGGGCTCATTATATTGTCTATGGTAATACGGGAAAGGCCTCAGAAAACCTGTCGTACATTATCTCGAAAGAGGCTGTGGATGATTTTAAGATCGCAAGAAACCGTTTGAGAATAGTATTTGGCGGAAAGAGCCAATGGAGCAATGCGCCTGGATATTTATCAAAACTCGCTGATCTTGAGATTTGGCTCGTTCTCAAAGGTGTCAAACCGCCGAAGCCAACTAAGAAATCTTAACTGAATGCTATATGACCAATACTTCATCGAAGATCTTAAAAACCGTGCGGACCTTGTGCGGATTATTGAACCGTTCGCTGCGCTCAAGAAAAAAGGTTCGAACTGGATGGGGTGCTGTCCGTTTCATTCGGAGAAAACGCCTTCGTTTTCGGTCAGTCCGAGCAAGGGTTTTTATAAGTGTTTCGGGTGCCAGAAGGGCGGAAATGCGTTTACATTTTTGATGGAAATGGAAGGGCTTTCGTTTCCCGAAGCGGTCAAGGCGGTCGCGGAAAGGACGGGGATTCCTTTGCCCGAACCGGTCGACGACGTAAATTATCAAAAAAACAAAAAGAAAAAGGAAGCAAAGAAAAAGATCGCCGATC
>JACDAY010000342.1 GCA_013695195.1 Blastocatellia bacterium
GGCGCACCGTAACGAAAAAAACCTGCGGTTAACGCACCACGTTTTCGGCGAGATTAAATTGCTTGAAGCCGTTGATTTAGCGGCAATTCACACCGAGCATCACACGCGACAATTGCCGCAAGGTTAAAAGCAGATTACCCAAGAGCGAGACAACTCAAAGCTCCGACGGGCAGGTCGTGATTGAAAACGGCGAACACAAAGGAAAAGCGGGTGACGGACAATTCTTGAAACGCGCAACTTGTGCGATGTTTAAGATGAATCGATGACAAACGAAAGGGCGGACAATTTAGAAAGCGGAAAATCGCTCGCTCATTACCGAATCCTGAAAAAACTCGGAGCGGGCGGATTGGGCGAGGTTTATTTGGCGGAAGACGCAAAACTCGGACGCAAAATCGCTCTTAAGATTTTGCCCGCGCATGCGTTGCAAAACGCCGACAATCTGCGCCGATTTGAACAGGAAGCCCGTGCCGCTTCCGCCTTGAATCATCCGAATATCGCGCATATTTATGAAATCGGCGACGCGGAAGGCGTGAATTTTATTGCGATGGAGTTTGTCGAAGGCGAATCTTTACATGATAAAATTGGCAGCCGTGCGCGAAGCAGCTTACCGACTATAAACAAAACGGCATCTTTCGCCGCGAATGGACGCGCGACGGCAAGCAAGTGGCAATCGTGCGCGGTGAATCAACGAATGATGTGGTGATGATTACCGATTTCAATTAAAGCAGTTTCTAAAACTCGGAACTTGTGCAAAGATTTAATATGGGATTCGTCTTTACCGGACATGGCTAAAGGCCCTAAAATCGGCAGTTTGCTTAATCAGTACCGCATCGTTGACCAAATCGGCGCAGGCGGGATGGGCGAAGTGTATTTGGCCGAGGACACAAAGCTCGGGCGCAAGGTCGCGCTGAAGCTTCTTCCTGAAGAGGTCGCTAAGGATCAAAACCGCATGTTTCGCTTCGAACAGGAAGCCCGAGTTGCGGCATCGCTAAATCACCCGAGTATCGCGCATATCTACGAGATCGCGGAATCCGGCGGAATTCATTTTATTGCGATGGAGTTTGTAGACGGCCAGACGTTTTCGCAATTTCTTTCCAAAACCAAAACCAAACCCGAACTCGCGAAAATACTCAAGTTTCTTCAGCATGTAGCCGAAGGGATTGCAAAGGCGCATGCGGCAGGCATCGTGCATCGCGATTTGAAGCCGGATAATTTGATGATCACGCGTGACGGCCACGTTAAGATCCTCGATTTCGGCCTGGCAAAACTGGTCGCCACGCCCGCTTGGGTTCAGGATGATGACGCGGATTCGAGCATGGCGGCCACCGAGATTTTCACCCGCGGCACCTCGTCCGGCACAATTCTTGGTACCACCGGGTATATGTCGCCCGAACAGGCGCGCGGCAGAAATTCGAAGGTCGACAGCCGTTCCGACATCTTTTCGTTCGGATGCATTTTGTACGAGGCCGTTACGGGACAACGGGCATTCAAGGGCGAAGACGCCGTCGACACGCTTATCAAAGTCGTAAGCGAAGCTCCACCTCAGTTGGCCGATCTTGCCCCAAACATACCGGCTGACCTCCAGCGCATTGTACATCTTTGCCTGGCTAAGGATCCGGAGGAACGCTACCAATCGATCAAGGACGTTGCCATAGAACTAAAGGAGCTGCGACGGCATTTGAACTCAGGCAGCGAATATGATGATCCGATTACTGAGTTCGGCGAAGACTATCCGGGCATGGAATCCGCCGTCAGAACCGGCTTTCGAAGCAGATCGCCAAAAACTGCCGGTGACGGCGAAGCGGCGACGACACTTGACTTCGGCCGAAGAGGGTATAAAAGATTCATTCCTGTTGCGGCAGTTTTCATCGTGTTGAGTGCCGTGATCGCGGGCATTTGGTGGGCGTTTTATCGACCCGCAGCCGTGTCCCGGATCGAATCGATAGCCGTAATGCCGTTTGTTAATGCAACGGGTAACGAGGAGATAGAATATCTTTCCGACGGAATGACTGAAAGTCTTATAAACAGTCTTTCAAAACTGCCCGAACTGTCTGTAAAAGCGCGGGGATCGGTCTTTCGATTTAAGGGGCGTGACATTGATCCGAAGAAGGTCGGGTCTGATCTAGATGTCCAGGCCGTTATTAACGCCAGATTGCTGCAGCGCGGCGACGTGTTTACACTCAGTCTTGATCTAGTCGATACCGAATCGGGAAATCAGATTTGGGGCGAAATTTACGAACGGAAAATGTCCGAGCTTGCATCGCTCGACCACGATATTGCCCGATCGGTATCAGTAAGGCTGCGCGAAAGGTTGACCGGCGCCGATGTGCAGAGGCTTGCAAAGCCGCAGACGGAAGATCCCGCCGCATATCAGCTTTATCTAAAAGGCCGATTTCACTGGAACAAGCGGACCGTTCCGGATATTGAAAAAAGTCTCGAATATTTCCAGATGGCTATCGAAAAAGATCCTGCCTATGCTTTGGCTTATGCGGGGCTGGCTGACGCGCAGGTTGTGCTACCGGCCTATCTCGCCACCGCCTCGCACGAAGCGTATCCCAGAGCACGTGAGGCCGCCCGTCGAGCACTCGATATAGATGATACTCTGGCCGAGGCGCATGCCACCATGGCCGCGGTTTTGCACGAATACGACTGGGACTTTTCGGGCAGCGAAAAGGAGTTCAAACGTGCGATTGAGTTAAACCCGAATTATGCAACGGCTCATCATTGGTACGCCGAATATCTTTTGAACATGGGGCGCTATGACGAGGCTCTAGCCGAGATCAAATTAGCACAAACTCTCGATCCATTATCCCTTATAATTAATACTGCAGTCGGAACATTTCTAACAGCGCGCGGGGAATACGCTACAGCAGTTGCCCAGCTAAAGAAGACGATCGAAATGGATCCCAACTTTGCCCGTGCGCACTTTCGCCTGGCGAATGCATACGAGTCGCAGGAATTATTCGAAGAAGCTGCTGGGGAATACGAAAAACAGGCCATTCTGGTCGGGCGGCCGCCGGCAGAAGCAATTGCGGAAAGACGGAAATTAATAGAAGGTTTTAAAAGTTCGGGTGCTAGGGGATATTGGCGGAAGTTGATCGAAAGCGGAGAAAAAAGATTGGCACAAAAGGCCCCGGATGCGCCGCCGCCTCTAATATTAGCAACATATTACGCCCAGATCGGTAACACAAACCGGGCCATAGAGCTGCTCGAAAAATCTTATGCACAGCGCGAGCCCGGCGTCCTGCGGCTTAATTTACGTACTTTGGATCCGCTCCGCCCGGACCCTCGATTCCAGGATCTTAAAAAGCGGATCGGACTTCCGCAATATGATGACGGCATCCTACCTCTTTAATAGACCGACCTATGAAGAACACCGAAGCAATCTATTATGATGACGGACGGGTTGAGCTGAGAGACGAGGTCTTAAATGAGATCGAAAGCTCTCCGCTTTATAACGAAGACCTCGCGCCCGTACCGGTTGAGAAACGTAATTGGACGACGTACAACTACGCCGCGCTTTGGATATCGATGGCGCACTGTATACCGACATATATGATGGCGTCGGGATTGAT
>JACDAY010000357.1 GCA_013695195.1 Blastocatellia bacterium
GCTGTCGGCACCCTGCTCCCAATACAGCTTCGTTTTCGACCAGATTCTTTCACCAGAGGTTTCAATCGTCACCAGATGTATTTAATTCTGCGTGGTGGAAGCTTTTGAGAAAGACTCTTTGCAACGATATCTTTCCTCCTCTATTTCCGTAGGGGAAAATTCGATTCTTCTTATAACATCTTTGCCTCCAATTAGTTCAATTCCCAATTCCTCATTCGTATAAATAATCGCATTGTTGTCCGTCTCAGCATATTTTTCGAAACGAGTTAGATCAAAGTCAAAACTGGAGAACTTAAGGAGCCTACGATAGGAAAGGCTTACTCCAAAAACAGTGTCTCGACTGACATCGTACCCCTGTTTGGAGCGATGTTCTGAACATTGTCCGGTGGAGTAATCAACAGTCAATTTGGCTCCCCTGAGGTCGTAATAAACAGTCTTGTAACCCTCGCTCCCATCTGTCTCTTTACGTATAGTGTATTTAAACAAAGACTCAACATCTTGTCTGTTCGATTTGAAGAGCTTTAACTTTTTTAGCTTCGTATACAACTCATTTTCCTTCCTCACCTGCCCGATAAGGAAAAGCGTATTTAACCAAACAAAGACTAGGAACAGACACACCGATTGTTTCCTTTTCATAAATTAACTCACAAAACTATAACGGACAGTGTTTGCCAATCCATTCATTCACTAAATCACTGTACGCTTTATCTTTCGCCTTACTTTTCGCATCACCTTTTAGTCCCTTTGCATTCAGGCCAGTTTCAATCTGCGATTTGATGCTTTTGAATTTAGTCCCATCAACTTCGGCCATATCTTCCACAATTTCTCTGTGGGAAGCACCGACCCGGCCTCCTGCTGCATGAATCAACTCGTGAATGAAATTTCCGGCATTACCCTGCACCGTAATATTTGCGGGCTCAGCAGCATTCCTTGGTCGAATGGTAATTGTACCATTTCCATAACTTGCAGATGCTTGCGGGTTCGTGGGGTTACCAAATACAATTTGCTTTCCATCTGTGCCGTTAAAGAATTGATTTGCAAATGCATCTACAGTAGTTTTCCGTCCTAGCGCTTTAAATAACTCGTTCAATTTTTTTCGACAATCTTTCTGATCTAGACGTCTGGTGAACTCGGTACGTATCGGGCCAATATCAATTGGATTAGGATCGACGAAAATCGGACCGTCATTTATCCAAACCAAATCACAGATTTCCCGCCCGGTAAAATATAGTGTTTCGCCGTTCCATGCTACTTCAGAATAACAACTACCCCAATCGATAGCCCAGCCAAGCCCGCTAGGATCAACATAGTTCGTCGGATTATTTACAACATAACTATATCTATTAAACGACTGAGGGTTGCCGAGTTCCATCGAGCCTTTATACGGATCGGGCGAAGTCCACCTGCCGGCTCGATTCTCATTCTTTCTAAACCATGTATGATTTAGACCGCCCGTAGCATCGTCGCGTTCGGTTAGTCCATAGCCTTGTCTCGTAGCGGCGTCCACCGAATAGCCTTGCTCAATTGACCGCAACCCGGTTCCAAATCCAATTTCTTCTCCGAACGCCTGATGGTCGGTTCTGGAAACCACGAATCCATTGTTATTCGTGACTGCTCGAACGCTTCCTTGCCAGTCCTGTTGAATGTATTTCACACCGCCCGTGCCTTCGGATGCGATACCGTATTCGGCGACCAACTTGCCAAATGCATCGTAAATCAAGTATTGCCAGACATCGTTTATCTTCGTAGCAACTCGATTGCCGAGCGCGTCATAGGCCGTCCATGCATCGAGAACTCCGGTTCTGGTCGCCTTAACTTGTCTTCCGTTTGCGTCGTAGGCAAAGCTCATCGAGCGAAACTTATTATCCGTTACGACTTGTCCTGCATCGTCGTAGGTCGTTCCAGTTCTGAACCGGTTCGTCGTTTTTTCGATATCGCCCGTTCCCGGTCCGGTCCCTTCTTCTATCGGCGTGTACGGCAATGGATTTTGCTGACCTGCGGTTGGGTTGTTTGCCGCTTTACGATAAAGATTCCCGAACCTGTCGAAATCGAATATCTGCTTGTAGGTCAATTGATCGTTTAAGCCCTGTTTGTATTCCCGAGCTTCCTTCAATCTTCCTAATTCGTCATATCCGAACCTCTGACTCCATTGCTTATTGGCCCCGATCCAACCTTCGATCTTGCTTAACTGACCGTTGTTCTGCTGCGTGTTCACATTTCCGTTAGCAAGATCGACCGTGCCATAGGAGTAATCATATTTCTGCAAAACTTCCGCACCTTTCATCAAACTCTGGCTGGTCATCTGGAATCTATCGTTGTAGCCGAAAGTTTCGTGCGTCCCGTTGCCGAGATTGATTTGCGACAGCAATCCTCGGTCATTAAAAGAAACACTGTTTAAGTAAGTCCGTCCGGTTTCCGTAACTGTCGAAAGCCTTCCGAAATTATCCACCGTCATGTTCACAATCTTTCCGCTCGGATATTTTTCTGAAACAAGCTGCCCGGCGAGGTTGTAGCCATATTCAAGCGGGTAAGTCTGATTGCCGATTGATTGAACATGCTTCACAACCTGCCCGACTTTGTCGTAATCGTAATTCTGAATTGTCTCAGGAGTTCCGTAGGTTGCATTGGCGGCGGTTTGAACTTTTGTCAATCGAGCGTTGTTGTGGAAGCCGGTTTCGGCTTCGTCATACGTGTAGGTTGCGGTCGGAGTTTGATAACCTGTCTCGCCCGTATAAGCGACTGTCTTGACGCGGTTCAGCCCGTCGTAGCCAAAGGTCGTTTTCACGCCTCGTGCGTCGAAGCCTTCGGCAAGCAGGCTGTCGGTATCGTAATTGTAGACACCTGTCCATTTGTTCGGTGCCGGAGCGCCCTTTGCCCCGCTTATGTCCAATGTCGGTGAAGCTTCCACCTGGCGTTCGCGTCTTAGCCTTGAAAGCGAATCGTATTCGAAAACTCTCTCCTGTATCGCTCCGCTTCCGGTTTGCGTAACTTTTGTCAGATTATTGTTCCCGTCATATTCGTAATATGTCGGCTGCACGGGCGAATTAATATCGCCGAGATATCCGTTGGCATCAGGCTCATCGACACGCGCGGTTCTGCCATGCGTATCCGCCAAATGCCTTCTTTGCTTTCCGGCCTGATCGGTCGCCGTTGCCACAAGGCCGCTATACGAAGCATTCACCGTCGTCATATCGGGAAGCCGACTTTGAAGCGTTCTGCCCAGACCGTCCCGAGTAACAACTTCCGAAAACTTTATCCCCGCCGGACGATCTTCCGTCAGACCCGCAACCGTGTATGGATTAAAACTCTTCACAGGCCTGCCCATAATATCGAAGTCGACATCGCTCGAAAGATATCCGTTTGCCGTCTGGCTTCTCGATCTAAATCCCTGTCCGCGACCGTTTGAGAAGCTCCACGATGAAACGCTTCTCGCCGCCTCCAGGCTGCTCGTCGATTTCACGTGATAAGGAAACACCGCATCGTTGTATTCTGTGGTCGACCACGCACCGTTCGGGCTGTCCGTTCTGATGACCCGCAGATTCGCGGGGTTGTAAGTCAGCGTGGCCTTTTGGTTGTTTTCATCGGTCGCAGTTTTCACCAGTCCGGTGTTCAGGTCATATGTCGCGCTCGTGCTCAGCGTCGGCGCGTTCGCCCCCGTCCTCGTCTCGGACATCGGATAGGCGTAATGATTTGCATTCGAATACGTCGTCGTCTTCAACTCGCAGCAGCTTCCCGATGTCTCGACCACATTTCCCGCAATGTCGTATTTGACTGTCGAAACCACCGCATTCGCATCGCTCGCCAGCGTCGCATCCGCAAACGCCGTAACCCGCGTCACGTTACCGCGAAAGCGCGTGTCTTCCTGATAGATCGGCACCTCCCAGCAGCATTGATGCTCGTCCTGACACCGCAAAGCCTCACACTCCTGGCCCGAAGGCGGCGTCTGCGGATTGTATCTCACATCGTGCCCGCCGGCGGAAATGTCCGTCCGGTATTGAATGTTTAAGCTGTTCAGAGCTTCCCCGTTGTTGTCATATTCGTAAGCGCCCTTCGACACTATCGAGCTTCCGACAACCGTCTTTACCTCCTTCGGCAATCGAAGCAGCCGGTTATATATCCACCCCAATCCCGTCTCATACACCGTCTCGGTCCGCCGCAGCTCCGCTCCCAAAACGCCTGCCGCCGCAAAATCATGCTCGCGCACCGCGGTTTGGTTGTTATAAACGTCATAGTCAAAGCTCGTTGCCCGCGTCTGGCTTGCATCGTTCGTGATCTCGATCTTGTCCAGCCGCGGATTGTCCCTTCCGGTCATCCCGCTGTCGGCACCCTGCTCCCAGTAAAGCTTTGTCTTAGACCAGATTCTTTCACCCGAGGTTTCAATAGTCACCAGCCGTGTCTCATCCAAAAGCCCGTTCTCCCAATCGCTCGTCGGTTTTATCTTCGATATGGAGATGCTTTTCGTCCCGTCGGGCGCGGTAACGGTAACCGTGCGCGTTCCGCTGCAGTCGGTACCCTGCTCCCGGCAGTCTGCGGGCGTTACGGCTTCCTCGTTAAGAAAACTTGTTTTCGGAATCAAAGTCGTCCGACCCTGCCAGTCGTCTTTGCGCCAGGTATATGTCGGCACATCCGTCAGCGGCGGATAATAAGATGGAGGTTCGGGATTCGCCGCAGTGCTCTGGTAATTATAATGTGTCCAGCCGGCCCAGTTGACCGGATCGATAGTGTGATTCCCGTTAACGATCCCGGTTTCGGTCAAACTTGTGCCACCGGTCACCTCCATTCCGCGCAGCTGCCAAATCTTGTAGATCATCCCGTAATACGGCGAATAATCGTAGCGAAAGCCTGTCTGCGTTCCCGGGAAATAAACAAACCTCAAAACCTTTATCGGCGTCGTCGGAGCGATAACCTGCGCCGTGTCTACAAAGCGGCCGGCGGTCTGCAAGGTCAAATCTTCATAATAAAACCGAATTGTCTGGCGTTCCGCCGATCCGTCATAACCGGGAACAGTAATCGTCACCAGCTTTCCCTCGCCATCGTAATGGAAATTGATGTACCTGTTCAAAGTGTCGCGGATATAAGCAATCTTGCCCTGAAAGTTGTTTTGGATATAGGCAATCGTAAGCATATTGCCGTTGCGGTCGGTAATGCGAACCGGGAAACGCTTTCCTGAGGACGTTGTCCCGCCATACATTACTTGCGAGCCGTCGGGATAAACCACGTTCATCGTCGAGGTTGTATAAATCCCGCATATAGTCGTTCGAATAAACGTCCCGTCGGTCGATTCGTAGATCGAGCAGCTGCCCGATGCCTGCTTGTAAAGCAGCTGATGCCGCGTTCCGTCCGGGCTGGTCAGCATATAGCCGCTTACGCTCCCTCCGCCAAAAGGTGTTAAATCGCCGAAGCCCGTCTCGAATCCGGGTGCCAGCCAGTTATTGTCCGTATTGAAAGTAAAGGTTCTGGCTCCGCCAAAATTCGACATGTTCCACACGCGGCTATTGTAAGTGATGCCGACCGATGCATCCATGCCGCGCCCCGGAAGCGATGCCGCAGGTACCCCAAAACTATAGTTTGAGCTGCCATAACGCTCCCGCGTCCTTGTTGCGGATGCGCCCGATTGTGATCTCATTTCAGTCTGTCCGATTGGACTGCCAAGATTATTTTCGGGCGTGACCAGATTTTGCGCCTGCTGTTCGCTTAGAACAGGCTGTTCCGGCGGGTCTTGGACCAGTGGTAAATTTGCTCTGTTTCCAATACCCGGCTGCTTTGACACACGGACCGTTATTTCATTCGAGACATTTCCCGAACTCACTACCAGCTTTGCCTCGCCTTCGCCGACCGCAACCGCCTCCGAATCATTCAGTATCCGAACGATTTTAGGATTCGCGCAGTGCCACTTTGCAGCAATCCCGTTGACGATAGTTCCTCTCTTGTCCAACGGCCGAGCCGCAAGGGAAATCAACCATCCTACCTTTATCT
>JACDAY010000387.1 GCA_013695195.1 Blastocatellia bacterium
CAAGCCGCTCGGAAATCTGCCACTTTGAGCCTTCCAAAAACCAGGCGGCAATCATTACAGCTATAAAAATACCTGTGCCGACAATCCCAAACGTCCCCGAAATCCAAAGCGAGAAAAAGCCGCAAAACACCGCTGCGTAGGATAGGATTTTGAAGAGTTTTTCGAAGTTCATTTAGTATTAGCGAATCATAGTCAATATATATTATATCGCAAAATAAAAAGCTGTGATTACATGGGCGGAAACACGAGCGGTAGCGAGTGTGTTTTGTCAGAACCGGGAGCGGTGGCGACTGGGTTCTTCTGACTTCCACATCGAAGAACACACTCCCTACCGGTCGTGTTCCTGCCTCTCCATGCACGAATGGTTTCTGACCAATTGTGTTTTTTATTATGTTTGTGTTGCAAGTGTGGCACGTGCCACAATCTTTGCAACACAGCATATTTGTTCGTATTTACGGAGTTTGATACAGCGAAATGTCCGCCTTGATATAGTGGTTTAAAAACTTTGATACAGTACTTTTGCCACTTTGATACAGTAAAACTGGAAGGGATTTTACTGTATCAAACTTCGACAAAAGCAACCTATATGGATGAATGTATACTCAAGGCGAGAAGGATTTTCACATTGACGCTATAATCGATATTATGATGATGACTCGACAGAAATTACCAGTATGGTAGAGCGGAATATGAATAATAATCCGAACCCGATGATGCGACCGAAGCCGGTGTGCGGGCGGTAAAGAAATATGCCGCACATGCGAAGAAACACAATATAGAGTTTGCACTTGTCGGCGGTATCGCAATGCATTTTTACGGCGGGCCGCGATTGACGAAGGATGTGGATATAATCGCTTCAGAGGTTCTGCCGATCGAAGCTGAACGACGATTCGGATTTGGAGGCGAGCGGTATCGGTTCCAATTAGGAGGCTGCAAGTTCCCCATGACTGGATTGTGCGGTTGTGACGAGGCGCGCGGGTTTTATGAGAAAGCACTGGAAGAAGCCTACCCGCTTTCAAACGGCCTGCCGATCGTTACCGCTGAGTGGCTAATTATCCTCAAGTACATAGCGGGACGGTTCAAAGATCAGCAGGACGCCGTGTTTCTGCTAAAACAAAAAGGGTTAGTCAATCGCAAACTCATCCGCAAAAAAATCACCGATACTCTCGGCCCCACAGGCTGGGCCGCCTTCGCCGCCGGCCTAAAACGCTGGTACCTTTTAAACTCTTTCTCTTTCTTTTGATCTGGTTTTCTTTGGAAGCAACGGAATCAGGCAGCGCAAAGCTTTATTTACAGCCATTGAGTTAGGAAAGTGAGCCTGGACATCGGGATCTAATACAACCGCGCCTTCTTCAAGTTTGAAATGCTGTACAACCGATGTGCCGTCGTTTTTGTGAATCGTTACCGTATGTCCTTTCCGGTACGCCTGATAATGTTTGCCACGAACGCCGTCTCGAAAATCATATTCGGGAAGCATTTCACCGTCTCGTTCCAGAGATTTAGAATTCTTTTTCTTCATATACCATTCGTTCCGCTTTGGTCGCTTTGCGACAACTGATCAAACGAATCTTTCGCCCTCGCTGAGTATAGGATACCACTAATATTTTCCCGTTGACAGACCTTCCAATATCAACAAATCGCATTTCGCCGACCGAATGCAGCGGGTCATTCTTAGTAACTGAAAAAGGATCGCCGAATATTGTCTTCGCTTCTTCAAACTTAACCTTGTGTTTTTTGAAATTAGCTGCTGCCTTGTCTTCGTCCCAATCAAAACTGAAATCATTTTCGGATACCATTAATCTATTCAAATCTCTAGCCGGGATTCGTCTTAAATAGCGATTCTAGCACAAACCTCGTTTCTTCATCTGAATGTTTGTCAGGACAAAATTAAAAGTTAGGATGACGACTGACCAGCCAAAAAATAACCGACAATACCCGCCACGAAGCCTGGCGGCCTTCGCCGCCGGCCTAAAACGCTGGTACGACCTCGCCGACGGAAAGATCACAACAGAAAAAGAAGATTACGAGGCGGATAGGCTTTAATTCTTCCATCGGCCTTATTCAATTTCTAAGTTCGAATCGCCGCTTGTCGTTCCACGAACCAGTGAGTTGAAAGCCCTGCCCTTGCTCATGCTCATGCCCTGACACAAGGACAGGTTTATCGACTTCTCATTCTCCGTTGCTACTCAAACCTCGTCCCGATAGCGTTGGAGCAGTTCGTTATGAGAACATTACCGTTGACATCTAAAATCTGGAGGTTACTATCGGTCGTGAACTCATCGCCGCTCGCTCCCAGCTCTAAAGTCCCTCTGCTTGGCTTGCTGTTAAATAACACGCGTCAAATGCAGCAATGTTTTCCACACGCTTGCATTTACGGGATATATTTCGATGGAATCGGTATATCCGACGCAACGCCCCATTCGGTTGAGCCAAGCCCGAAGTTCGACTGATTCAGGAACCATGTCCCGTTTCTGTAAATCGCCGGATCGTCCATGCCGTCTCCGTCATAATCGCCGGGAACGGGAATATCGCCGGGCTGTCCCCAGGAGATAAAGTCAAACTGCGGAGAGCTGCTGCGGCGGATATACCAGATGCCTTCCGACGGCCTCCAAACCGCGACATCGTCCTTGTTGTCGCCGTCATAGTCGGCCTGCACAGGCATGTCGCCGGGGATTCCCCAATTCGCACTCGAGGTGCCACCCCCGCTGAGTTTGATCAGCCACTGGCCATTGCGATAAAGGGCGAGGTCGGTTCTGCTGTCACCGTCATACCTGCCCGGTACCGGGACATCGCCGGCCTGCCCGTAGTTTCTAACATCGATCCCGCCGGTGCTTTTCCTGATATACCAGTTGTTTTCCGTCGGACGGAACACGGCGATATCATCCTTTCCGTCACCGTCGTAATCTCCGGTCACGGGCTTGTCGCCGGGGTCGCCCCACGAGTAGAATGAAAATACGAACCCGTTACTCTGAATAATGTAGAAATCGGTTGAATCTCCGGGCGTCGGCCTGAATATTCCAAGATCCGTCTTACCGTCGCCGTCGTAATCGCCGGGAACCA
>JACDAY010000391.1 GCA_013695195.1 Blastocatellia bacterium
CCGGGCTTCCACTCATTGCCTTGCCAGTCGATGGCGTGTGCAGGCGGCTCACCGTCAATTCCTTCCCACCAGACATCGCCGTCGTCGGTTAAAGCCACATTCGTAAAGATCGTGTTTTCCTTTATCGACTCCATTGCGTTCGGATTGGTCTCATAGTTAGTTCCGGGCGCGACGCCGAAAAATCCGGCTTCCGGGTTGATAGCGTGAAGTTTACCGTTTTCGTCGGGCTTGATCCATGCGATGTCGTCGCCGACCGTTGTAATCTCCCAACCTTCATCTAGAAAAGGTTTAGGCGGAATGAGCATTGCGAAATTTGTTTTGCCGCAGGCGGAAGGGAACGCGGCGCAGACGTAATCCTTACGGCCGTCAGGGGATTTTACGCCGACGATGAGCATATGCTCGGCAAGCCAATTCTGGTCTCGGCCAAGCGTGGAAGCGATTCGCAGGGCCAGACATTTTTTGCCCAAGAGCGCGTTGCCGCCGTAACCCGAACCATAGCTCCAGATCATGTTTTCTTCCGGGAAATGGACGATATACTTGTCTTTCGGATCGGGGCTGCAGGGCCACGGAACGTCTGCCTGGCCATCCGCGAGCGGCATACCGACCGAATGTAGGCAAAGAGTAAATTCACCGTTACCCAGCGCGTCGAGCGCCTTCGTGCCCATTCGTGTCATGATCTTCATATTGACCGCGACATACGGCGAATCGGTGATCTGAACCCCGAACTGCGAAATGGGCGAGCCGATCGGGCCCATACAGAAAGGCACGACATACATCGCGCGGCCGCGCATTGAGCCCTCGAATTTAGGCGTGAGCGTCGTTTTCATCTCGCCCGGAGCCATCCAATTATTGGTCGGGCCGGCATCGCCTTTGGTACGGGAGCAAATATATGTGCGGTCTTCGACGCGTGCAACATCGGACGGATGCGATCGTGCAAGGAAAGAGTTCGAGCGTTTTTCGGGATTCAGACGCGTGAAAGTTCCCGCCGCGACCATCTCTTCGCATATACGGTCATACTCTTCCTGCGAGCCGTCGCACCAATAAACACTGTCGGGCTTGCATAGTTCAACCATTTCGGTTACCCAACGGATCAATTGCCTGTTTGTTACATTAGTCGGATTATTAATATCGGCCATTTCGCGGAATCTCCAAAATAAATTCTTGAATTGCAGTCTTCACTGTGGACGGGCAAAAATTATTTTTAAAAAGTTAGATTAGATTATCACAGTATTACGACTATGTTAAAGCTCATCCATGCGGCAGTTTCGGGCGACAAAATTAAGGACTAAGCTCTTTTAATATACCCTGAAATCTGAGCGCATCATCGGTCATCGCTATATTGTTGAAGAAAACATACGATAGCTTTTTCTTCGGCAAAAGCGAAACCAATTCTTCGAGCTCGCCGTCCTCATACTGATATCGCCAGCCGGTTCTGCCGTGCAGCCTGTAATAACACTTGTCAGGCGTAACCGTCGTTTTTGCGAAGGGATCGACCACGTGCCACAGATTCAGATCAGTGCAGATCGTTTTAACGACTTCGTCGCTCCAAGATCCTCGCGGTTCCCAGCAAAAGTTCAACTTTCCCCGATCTATCTCTAAAAAGAATTTATATAAATTTTCGATGTTTTCATCCGTCGATTTGAAACTGGCAGGACATTGAAACAAAACCGTTCTCGCTTTCAAAGCCTTAGAGCAGGCTCGCGTTGTCTCCCATGCTTCTTTCACGATCGCGGTTGGTTTGAAATAGCCGGCTTCACTGAGTTCTTCATCTGACAGTTTTTTCTTTAGACGCTTGTATGTAGGACTTTTTGATTCGTGTGTGATCAATTGCCATGCCTTTAAGGTGAATTCGAAACCGTCGGGAGCTTCCGCTCTCCAACGCTCAAGTGTAGCTATCTGCGGCGGCTGATAAAGGTATGCTGGATCTCCACGCATGAAAGAAGCTTCATATACTCGTCTTTCGGCGACCGGAATCCGCATGTGCCGATCTTGATCCTGTCTTTCATTTCCGTGTTTCCGTCATCCTTTCTTCTTGTTCCGTGTGATCCGTGGTTAATTCTTTTCTTTTTACCACCGGAAACACAGAATAAGAAATTTAAATCACGGAATAAGAAATCTAATACACAAATCTAAAATTCTGAATTGCTGGTCGCTCTTTCCCGTCTCGCAACTCCCGTTTCGTATGCGGCGTCCTCTACTTCTTTTGCAACCGCTTCTCCGACCCGCCTGTCAAAAACCGAGGGGATAATATAGTCCGGATGCAGTTCGTCATCACCGATTATCCCGGCAATTGCGTTCGCGGCGGCGAGTTTCATCGCTTCGTTTATCCGCGAGGCACGACAATTCAGTGCGCCGCGAAAAATGCCGGGAAAACAGAGCACGTTATTGATCTGGTTCGGATAATCCGACCGACCGGTTGCCATTACCGTGACATGTCCCGCCGCATCCTCAGGCATTATTTCAGGTATCGGATTGGCCATCGCAAATACAATTGGATTTTCGGCCATTTGCTGAAGGTCGGCTTCGTCGATAATGCCTGGAGCCGAAAGCCCGAAGAACACATCCGCGCCTTTTATCACGTCGTGAATCGTGCCTCTTTCTTTACTTGGATTTGTGTTGCGGGCATACCAGTCCTTTACCCAATTCATGTTTTCGGCGCGGCCTTCGTACAAAGCGCCCGCCTGGTCGCAGCCGACAATATTTTTTACACCTGCGGCCATTACGATCTTCGAGCACGCGACACCGGCCGCCCCGACACCGTTAACGACAAGCTTTATGTCTTCCATTCGCTTGCCGGTAATTTTCAAGGCGTTTATCAAAGCTGCAAGCACAACGACGGCCGTTCCGTGCTGGTCGTCGTGAAAAACAGGGATGTCGAGTTCCTCTTTCAGCCGATCTTCGATCTCGAAACAACGCGGCGCGGAAATGTCTTCGAGATTTATACCGCCGAAGGCAACAGCAATGTTTTTTATGGTTTGAACGATCTCGTGCGGGTCCTTTGTGTTTAAACAAATTGGAAAAGCATCCACGCCGCCGAATTCTTTAAATAACTGAGCCTTGCCCTCCATCACCGGCATCGCCGCCGCCGGCCCGATATCGCCGAGGCCAAGCACAGCCGTGCCGTCCGAGATTACCGCGACGGTGTTTTTCTTGATAGTCAGATTAAAGACTTTTTCCGGGTCTTTGGCGATTGCTTCGCAAACGCGTGCGACGCCGGGCGTGTAGGCCATCGACAAATCGCTGCGCGTCTTTAAGGGCATTTTCGAAACCACTTCGATCTTGCCGCCGAGGTGCATCAGAAAAGTCCGGTCCGAAACGTTTATTACTTCAACGCCGTCGATCTGATTTGCAGCAGCGATAATTTCCTGATCGTGTTTTTCGGACGAGGCATTTACGGTGATGTCGCGGATGAGAAAATCCTTGCCGACACTGACGATATCGATGCCTTCGATATCGCCGCCGGCCCGGCCGATCCCGGTAGTTATTTCACCAAGTTTTCCGGGTTCGTTATGAATTCTAACACGCAAAGTCAGGCTGTAGCTCGCGTTCGGCGTCGGTGCATTCGTCATATTTCATAAATTATGACCAAAAACAAAGCGTTCGTAAAGGAAGACATAACCGCTTACATTTTCTTGCGTTTGCCTCTTTGAAGACTCAACGAACTTCGATAATTCCATGATGATGCCTCTGTAATCGCACCGGCCGCAAATCCGCCTTTTGCAAATGATAGCAAACCGTGCTATCATTTTTTGTGAATCGAAAACAGCAGAAAACCCTTGATTCGATTTTTGAAACGCCGACACGGGCGAACATTGAGTTTTCCGGGATTGAAAAACTATTGAACATTCTTGGAGCGGAAACTATCGAGGGGCGTGGCTCACGCGTTTCTTTTGAATTAAACGGCGAGAAGCTTTTTCTTCACCGCCCGCATCCGGCGAAAGAGGCGAAAAAATACCAAATTGAAGCTTTCCGGGAGTTTTTGGAGAGGGTAGGTATCAGAAATGGATAACACACTGAAATACAACGGATTCACGGCAAAAATCGAATTTTCGGCCGATGACAATGTTTTCTTCGGCCGGCTTCTTAATGTCGATGAAATCGTCGTCTTTGATGCTGAAACCGTTGAGGGACTGAAACAGTCGATGAAAAAGTCGGTCGATTTTTATCTTGAAGTTTGTGAGAAAACGGGCAAGAAAGCGAAAAAGGGTTACTCCGGCAAATTGCTGTTTCGGTTCGACGGCATTCTTCATGCAAAGATCGCCGAAGCGGCCGCCCAAAGGGGCAAAAGCGTAAACGAATTCGGTAAACAAGTATTCGAAACTGCCGTTAAATCTTAGACTGCCGGACCGATGTCCGTGGCTGGTCAGGTGATCTGGATTTTCACTTTTCGGACTCCGGACGGCGAAGATGTTGTATAAAAGTCATTAAATTTTCCCACACCGAATCTGCTGAAATTCCCGTCATACAGGGATGATCCGGCAGAGGGCAAACGTGAAAACGGCAGCCCGCGCACGCTACCGGATGAAAAACGATGGAATGACTGCTGCCCAGAGGATACCAGTGACCGGGGTTGTTACGCTCGCCGTAGATGGCAAAACATGGAGTTCCCACGGCCGCGGAAAGATGCGTCGTACCCGTATCCAGACCGATGTAAAAATCGCAGGCGGCAAGCAAAGCTCCCGCTTCGCGCACAGAGAATTCGCCCGCGGCGTTGATGCCTTTGCCCCATGCCGAAATCATCTTTTCGCCCATCTCGTGCTCGTCCTTTCCGCCAACCACAATCAGCTCGCAATTTTCGGTCGCAATCAATCGGCTGCCGATCTCAATAAAATTTTCTAGCGGCCAGATATTGGCTTGAGTTTTGCAGCCCGGCGCTATTGCTATTAGACGGGAATCCGACTTTTGTCCGGCCAGCCAAAGACGGGCTTTTTCTTCTTCCGACTGGGAGAATTTCAAAAGAGGCTGTTGCAAATCCTCTTCCGGTTTGGCCTCAATACCGTCAAGCTCCAGGCGATGCAGTTTGCGGACCGCCTCGTTTTCCGTCAAAGCCGGCCGCTGCTCAGCGTCTATCGGGTATAATTCATCTTTGGAGAATGGGCGAAATCCGATCAATTTCCCGATGCCGCACGAGCGAAAAAAAAATTTATCCCTAAAAACCGAACGGGCGGGCCTTTCGCTGATAACGAGGTAAACGACCGCTTCAAAACGTTCCCCCCGCAATCGGCGCCACAGACGATAAAAACCGGAGAATTTACTCATTTTGTCCGGTTTATTTTCGTAGCTCAAATATCTATCTATTAAATTTTCCGGGATTACTTCGGAAGCCTTTACAATATTGCCAGGCTGAACATTTTGCAGCAAAACCAGCTCGGCGTTTTGGAAGTGGCGTCGGACGGCCCGCAATGCCGGAATTGCCACGAGGGTATCGCCCAACGATCCAAACAAATAGACCAAAACCTTCATTACTTTTCTGTTTATATCCACCGATGCAGCTGCATTATCGAGTTATTGCGTGGGTGAAAACTATGAGGATAAATTAAACGGCCGCATGATACCGCGAACTATTCCCTGCACCTCGACCTTATCTGCCGGGAAAATTATTGAGTCATAATGCGGGTTTGCCGGACGAAGCTCGGTTTTTGAACCGTCGCGAAAGTATTGACGCAGTACTGACTGCAGGTTTTCAATGATTGCCACTACGACATCGCCAGCCCTTGCATACGACCGCTTTTCGATAAGTGCGACATCGCCTTCACAAATGTGCTTTTCGATCATTGAGTCGTTCTGCACGCGAAATGCGCACATATCTTCCGGCGACTTGGTGCCAATCATAAATCTGGGCACCGACAAAGGCGTGATCTCCCAATTCTCGGGCAGGGCATCTGGACTAGGGGATTCCACCCAGTCGATTTGGCAAACCGCATCGGAGATCGAGGTAAACGAGTGAAGTTTCAGGCTGAAACTTCCGTTTTCGCGTCTCCGGGAAACCAACCCTTGATTTTCGAGAGACAGAATGTGTCGTACAATACCGGCTTTGGAAGATACTCCTAAATGCCTTGCAATCTGTTGATATGACGGCCCGTTTCCGTGTCTTCCGATATAACGAGTAATAAAATCGAGAACGTCTTTCTGACGTTTTGTGCGCGGCTGCATTGTTCGATTGTATTCAAACAACTTGAAAATTCAAGCCCCTGGATTCAAAATCGTGAAATCCTGGCAAGAGTAATCTGGAGCCGGTTCTCGTAATTTGGTAAAATAACTATTGAATGGTGTCCTCAGGCTGCGTTCCGTGGATTTATTTCGGTGAATTCGGTGGTGAAAATAAAGAATCTTAACCACAGAATGCACGGAACAACAGAGAAATGATGTCGATGCAAGATTGGAGGTTTTTTACTTTATCAGCAATATACACGGATTTACTCAGGGCTTAAAACATAATCAGGTTCGGCGAATAGAAAGGCTGGGCACACGCCGCGTGCCGCAGGACCAGATAGTATCGCACGAGCTCGCAAGACAAATGTCGGAGATTTCACACGAAACAGGCAGGCAGATCGGTGTTCTTTTGAACCGCAAGGGCCAGGTCGAATATGTGATGGTCGGCACGGCGAAACAGATAGAAATGCCGGATTTTGGACGTTCGCGTGTCTCGACTGGCCGTTTCCGCGGGCTGCGGTGCGTTCACACACATCTTTTGGGAGAAAAATTGACGCAGGACGACCTTACAGATCTCGCCCTCCTGCGTCTCGACCTGATGTCGATTATTCAAATCGATAAAGCGTCCGGCCTGCCGGGCCTGGTTTATTCGGCGCATCTGCTGCCGACCAACGCGGAGACTCTAGAGCATGAGAGCCAAACCTTGCCATATGAGTTTCTCGAACCTGAGATCCCTTCGCAGCTCGACACAGATTTCACGGCCCTTATATCATCGCTCGAAAGCGAAATGACGCGGATCAGAATGACCGCACGCGCACGCGAAACAAATCGCGACCGCGTTATTCTGGTCAGCGTCACTACCGGCTATGTTGATGAGGCAGAAGAATCGCTGGCTGAACTTGAGGAGCTTGCCGCCTCCGCCGATGTCGTCGTTTTGGACAAGCTTATTCAGCGGCGGCCAAAGATCGATCCCAAAACCGTTTTAGGCCGGGGTAAATTAGAAGACCTGCTTATTCGCTCGATGCGTCTCGGGGCCGATCTTATAGTTTTTGATACTGAGCTTTCACCCGCGCAGGTTCGTTCGCTGTCGGAAGCAACCGATCTGAAAGTTATCGACCGGCCGCAGCTTATTCTCGATATATTCGCCCAGCGGGCACAGTCTCGCGAAGGAAAGCTTCAGGTCGAGCTTGCTCAGCTGAAATATCTTTTGCCGCGTTTAGTAGTGGGACAGAATTCTGCTTTTTCCAGGCTTGCCGGAGGCATCGGCGGCCGCGGGCCCGGTGAAACGAAACTCGAGACTGACCGTCGCCGTGTGCGGGATAAAATAGCGCAGCTTGAAAAGCAGGTTGAAGGCTTGCGCCGTCAGCGGAATGAACGCCGAAAGAACCGTGCACAAAAGAATTTGCCCGTAATTTCCCTCGTCGGTTATACAAATGCCGGCAAGTCCACGCTGCTGAACGCCTTGACGCAAAGCGATGTTTACGTGGAAAAGAAAATGTTCGCCACGCTCGACCCGACGTCGCGGCGGCTGCGTTTGCCATACGAGCAGGAAGTTATTATCAATGATACAGTCGGCTTTATCCGCGACCTTCCGGACGCCCTCGTAGCTGCGTTTCGAGCAACTTTAGAGGAGATAACAGACAGCGACCTGCTGGTTCATATCGTCGATGCTTCAAACCCTCGGGCACTCCAGCAGATGGAATCGGTTGATAAAATTCTCGTTGATTTAAAGCTAAATGAGATACCTCAAATAATCGTGCTCAACAAAGTTGATCTTGTCGGCGATGAAACCGTAGAAATACTCAAGCGGCAAATTTCGCTTGACAAAGACGTTGGTTGCGTGGCAATTTCAGCTGTTCAACCGAAAACACTGCACGGCCTGGTCGAGAAAATTGCAAACAGGGTCGGCAACGTTGTTTTCGCCGATTAGTAATTATCAGATGCCCTCGTTCTGGCAGATCATCAATCGAGATTGAATGAGTAAACGAATTCAGGACATGACTTCGCCGCTCGGCAAGTGGCGCAAAAAAACTTGGAGTGTAGTTTCGGGGCCTTTCAAACGCCTTTCTGAAAATGAGCGCTTTTGGATAGGGTTTGTCGTGCTGTGTATTCTGACAACGCTTCTTATTCATAATCCGATCTGGCGCTCCGGCGGCGAGCAGGTTTATAAAGAGGGCGACATTGCCCGCGAGAGCATTATTTCTCCCGCGGATATCTTCTTCGTCGATGAGGAAGAAACCGACAGAATTCGCCAAACCGCGCAGCAGATCGTTTCCCCGATGTTTTCCTTTGAGCCGAACAGGGCCGACGAGTCAGTTCAAAATTTCCGGTCTTCCTGGGAAAACCTGCAGCGTAGGATCGAGGCGGAGCAGCCTGCAAACAGGGCGAATTCCAACACAAAAAATGATCTTACATGGATCGGCGCAGGCGGAGTTGAGCTGGGAAAAGTGTTCTCCGCACGGCGTTTCAGCCCCAACGAGCTTGAGGCTGTTACAAGGATCCTGCGTGAGAATGCGAGCGGCGATATTTACGGAGATCAGGACAAGGCATTTCTCGAAGGCGAAATTTCGATTGTCGACCGGCAAAGGCCGACGGATTCCAGGCAAGCCCAGAATCCAATAATGACAATGACGGCTGTTTCCGAAGCTCGGAGGCGTTTAAAGGAAGACCTGAGCGGGTTCCGGAGCTTTTCGGAGAAAGAAATCGATGCATTTTATGCGGCCCTGGCACCGTTGATTCAGCCGAGCGTTATTCATGACGGCGCGGCAACCGAGAATGCAAGGCGGCTCGTAGCCGAAAGCGTCCAGCCGGTAACTATCTCGCTAAAGCGAAGCCAGAAGATCGCGGATGAAGGCGATATAATCACGACACAGGTTCTCTCACAAATATCGGCGGTTCGGAATTACGCTTCCTCGACCCGTCAGTTCAATCGTTTCTTTGGACTTTTTATTCTTATTTCTGCGCTTTTTTGGGCGGCCTGGAAATTCATCGAGCATCGCGGTATAGTGCCGCGCCTTGCGCTGTCTGAACAGAAGACGTTTGCCTTGTTCGGTTTTATAGTCGCCGCACAAACGGCTTTGATGGCAATGTTTTTTCGACTGGCCGATTTTACCGCGTCGCAAAATGTCAAAGCGCCGCTCAGCGACCCGAGCCTTTGGGCTTTCGCAATTCCATTTGCATTCGGCAGCTTGCTGATGAACCTTTTGGCCGACCGCCGGACCGCGTTATTCACAGGGATTTTTAATGCTCTGCTTGCCGGGCTGCTCGCACCCCGCGGGCTGGAGTTTGCGATCTATGCGACTATAGCTTCCTCGGTTTCGGTTTACGGAATTGGACGTTATCGCAGCCGCCAGACGGTTACTATTGCCGGGATTCTGGTCGGGCTTGCCAGCGCGGCGGTTGCCGTCGCTATCATAGCTTATACCCAGCAGCCGTTTATTTTGAACACCATTTTGCTTGCGATTGCCTGCGGGCTTGCCAGCGGCGTAATAACGGCTGCCGTAACGGCGGTGTTTCTACCCATGTGCGAAACGCTTTTCGGAATTCTGACGGACGTCAAGCTTCTTGAACTGTCGAATGCTGATCTGCCTGTTCTCGGACATCTTGCAATGCGGGCGCCGGGAACGAATCAGCATTCCCATGCCGTCGGACAGCTTGCCGAAGAAGCGTGCCGGGTTGTCGGCGGCAACAGTCTGCTTACTCGGATCGGAGCTTTATATCACGACATCGGCAAATCGGCGGCACCGGAGCACTTTGTCGAAAATCAAATGGGCAAGAATCCGCACGACCGCCTGAAACCGGCTCAAAGTGCCAAGATCATCATCAGCCACGTTACTTATGGGATAAAACTTGCCAGAGAAATGGGCCTGCCGCAGCGAATTATTGACTTTATTCCGCAGCACCACGGGACGCGGACGCTGCATTTCTTCCTCAAAAAAGCACAGGCCGAAGCCCGCTCCGATGAAGAATTCGTCGAGAATGATTTTCGTTATCCCGGCCCGAAACCGCAGTTCAAGGAAGCCGCGATAATGATGATCGCCGACAGCTGCGAAGCCGGCGCCCGTTCATTGTCGGAGCCGACGCCGGAAAATATCCGATTTATCGTTACGAAGATCATCGACTCGATCCTCGGCGACGATCAGCTCGACGAATGCGATCTGACGCTCCGCGAACTGACGCAGATCCGCGAAGCGATGATCCGCTCGCTAGTCGCGATCTATCATTCCCGCGTCGATTATCCCGGATACATTCCCCCGAACTCACAGCAGCGCATCCTGATTCCCGCCGATGTTCTCGACAGCGAAAAACGTGGGATCACATACGCAAATCCCGCCGACATACCGGTAAGCCCGGGCGGCGAGATCGAGGATGAAGCATTCGACCGCTCGAGCGAGCCTGACAGAGCTTCTGCAACAGGAGTAAAATAATTGTCTATGTCGAACACGGATGAATCAGAAGCATTTGATGTCTCCGCAGATTTCTGTTCCAACTGCAACGAACAAATGTCCGGCCCATTCTGATGTCAATGAGGGGAGAAAAGAGTTGATCGCGACAAGCTTTCTCTAAAGAATTTTGTAGGGAATTTTGTCCGTGAACTGACTGACATCGAACACTCTAAAATCTGGAAAACTTTTTACGCGCTTGTTTTCAAACCGGGCTTTCTGACTAACGAATATTTTGCGGGGCCGGAAGAGCCGCTATCTCACTCCGCTTAAATTATGCATTATCGTTTTTGCCATAAGTCTTTTTGTTTATACAATTTACAAGCCCGTAGCGGTGTATAATCTGGAAACGTTTATCGAGTCGGATCAAACAGGAACGTGGATAAGTTTGATCAATGAGTTGGCGGGGAAAAAGCAAATACCGCAGGATATTCTCATCGAGAAAGTAAATGAAAAATGGCAGGTTTATGTGTCGTGGCTCCAAATAACAAATGTTATTTTCTTCGCCCTTTTGCTTCAAATAGCTTATATGTTTTCCAAGCGGTATTTCGTCGAACATTTGATATTTTCATTGCATTTCTTATCTTTTTCTTTCTTGTCGACAATTATCCTCTGGCCGGTTTATCTTTTTGTCGGCGTTCAAATCACTACGGCGAATTTACTCGTAAATTTTTTCGCCATGGTTGTTGGGATCGTTTACTTGTTTTTCGCCCTCAGAAACGTTTACAAACAGTCGTCTGCCATGACCTTACTGAAGACGGCGTTGTTGTACTTAGGCTCTTATCTAATCGTTCTTTCGATAATGATTACAACGCTGATCCTTACCTTCCTGCACATCTTCCTGTCGTGATAGGATAATAGTAGATAATCCAACCATCGCGGTGCACAGCAGAGCTATAAAAAACTTAATGAAACATTTGTTATTTTTAATGCTAATTGCGATAGTAACGGCTTTGACCGCTATTGGGCTTGCACAAAATCGGCAGCAAGAATCTCGAAGTAATGAAATTGAGAAACATATAGCGTTAAGAGATGCATTAAGACGTGGCGGAATTCGGGCTGCGGCTGAGTTAAACGGCGGTTATATCGGCACTCTCGATCCAAACCCCGATTGGTTAAGATTCGATATAGAAATGCTTACGAAAAATAGCCACGCTATGATAATTGGCGTTCCACTTAGGAATAAGGGTAAACTTTCGATTGACGGCTCAACAGTAAATACTGTCTATGAGGTTGTCGTATACGAGGTAATCAAAGGAAATGTTGAACAAGGAAGCGTTATTACAGTGGCCCTGCCAGGCGGTAAGATTTCCTTTGCAGACGGAATTACTGCCGAGATAAGAACGCCCGGATTCAGAAAAATGAAAAATGGCAAAACGTATGCTTTATTTCTGAATGAAAGTAACGATGATGGTGTATTCAACTTGACCGCAGGACCGCAGGGATTGTTGGAGCTGCTTAGTCAAAGCGGAGAAGTATTGTCACATGCAAAGGATGGAAGTCTGTCAAAGAGCAGGTTAGAGACAAAAGTTTGGATGAGTTTCTTAAAGAAGCCCGCAATCAAGCCCGGAAGTATCCTAAACCCGCTAAATGCTACAGTTAGTCCAAGGTAATTATAATTTATTTTTCGTTATTTATAAGCTCTTTCAGCTCTTTTCCGGGTTTAAAATAAGCAACGCGTTTGGCGGGAATATCGACTGCGGCGCCGGTTTTGGGATTGCGGCCTTTTCTGGAATTGCGTTCGCGGACGCGGAAGCTGCCGAAGCCGCGTAATTCTATCTTTTCGCCGCTATTCAGCGTTTTGACTATACTGTCGAAAATTATTTCTACGAGCTGTTCGGCGTCCTTTTTTGTCATTTCAGCTTCTTTTGCGACCTTCTCTACTAAATCCGCTTTAGTCATGTCCGTTTTCCTTGTATAAAACCCTTTAATACTGACAAAATCGTAAACACCTATCGTTAGGCCGATTTCTTTTCCGATTCCGCTATCGCAACTTCATTTTCGGAAGCCGTCGCCGCTGCATCCTCTGACTGAACTTCGGCGCTCAC
The DNA here is from genome assembly GCA_013695195.1 of Blastocatellia bacterium. GTDB lineage: Bacteria > Acidobacteriota > Blastocatellia > Pyrinomonadales > Pyrinomonadaceae > OLB17. The sequence continues at coordinate 12,644 of JACDAY010000391.1, forward strand.
ACTCTCAGGATCATTCGCAGCAGCTTCTTCAGTTACTTCGGAACCGGATTCAGCCGTTTCCGCAGACGCGGTTTCCGAAATCTCCTCCGCCTTTGCAGATTCGGCTTCAAGCGGCTCAGCGCCGCTCGATTCGGTTTCAGCTGCCGCAGGTTTGGAAATATCATTAGGTTCGGCAGTCGCAACCGCAGCTTCGGAGGTTTCAGATTCAGCCGGGAGTTCTGCAGGAATTTGATTGGAATCTTCTGGAACACTTTCCGTCTGAGCTGCTGCTTCCGAATCTGCTATAGTCTTCGCTGCCTCGGCTTCCTCGTATTCCTGCTTTGCCCTGGCTTTCTTTTCTTTTTTTGCTTCTTCTTTCTCTTCTTTTGAAAGCTCTGTCTTCGGTTCTTCCTCGGCCGAAGTTCCTCCCTTCATTAAGTTCGCCAGTTCACCCAAGCTTGCCATTCCACCTTTAGCTTCGGTGGAATAAACACGGGAATCGACGACCGGCTCGTCTTCCTTACCGACCGCACGATAAGAAAGCCCGATCTTCTGATCGTCGTTTTCGATTCGGAGGATTTTGAAATCCAGTTCCTGGCCGAGTTTGACGACCGATTCGGCATTTTCGACACGCTCATCGGAAAGCTCTGAAATATGGCACAAACCTTCCAAACCTTCACTAAGCTCGACGAAAACACCAAAGCTGGTGAAGCGCGAAATCTTTCCCCGAACGGTATCGCCGGGACGGTGCGTGGCGACAAAACCTTCCCACGCGCTCGGGGTCAGGTCTTTCATCGAAAGAGAAAGCCGCTGTCCGGCGCTGTCGATATTTGTAACAATAGCGTCAACTTCCTGATCTTTTTTCAACAGTTCCTTCGGGTGCTTGAGCTTTTTCGCCCACGTAATATCAGAAACGTGGACAAGCCCGTCGATTCCTTCTTCAAGTTCGACGAATGCACCGAAATCCGTGAGATTACGCACTCTTCCATGAATTTTTGTACCGACTGGATAGCGTGCCTCGATATTGTCCCATGGGTTGTCCTGCAGCTGTTTCATGCCGAGGCTGATTCGCTTTTCCACCGTATCGACGCCTAAAACCTGCACCTCAAGGTCGTCTCCCCTGTGAAACATGCGTTTCGGATTAGCAGACCGCTTTGACCACGAGATCTCGGAGACGTGGACAAGGCCTTCGACGCCGGATTCAAGCTCGACGAAAATTCCGTATTCGGTAACCGACGAAACCTTGCCGGTTACTTTAGTGTTAACGGGATAAACTTCGATCACCGTCGACCACGGATCGGGAAGCAGCTGTTTATAACCCAAAGAAACTTTCTCTTTCTCGCGGTCGAGCTTTAAAACCTTGATCTGGATATGATCGTTGACCTTAAACTGGTCGCCGGGATTCTGGAGCCGTCCCCATGACATATCGGTAACGTGAAGCAGCCCGTCAATTCCGCCGATGTCGACAAACGCGCCGTATTCGGTCAAGTTCTTGATTGTTCCTTCAATTACAAAGCCGACTTCGATCTGATTCAAGGTTGCCGATTTCTGCTCGTTTAAAACGAGATCGGTAATGACCTTTCTCGAAAGTACGATGTTATTGCGGCGGCGGCTGAATTTGATGATCTTTGCCTCTATGTCCTGTCCCTTGTATGCGTCGAGGCTGCGGATCGGGCGTGAATCTATCTGCGATCCGGGCAAAAAGGCTTCGAGTCCGTTTACGTCGACACGCAAACCTCCTTTGGTCTTGTCAATGATTCGCCCGGTTATGGTGCGGTCTTCTTTGTAGGCTTCTTCGACCTCGTTCCAGACTTTACGCATTTTGGCATCGACACGAGATAAAACCGGCGGAGCATCGCCGGCGTGTATTGCCTTTATTACTACTTCGATAGTATCGCCGACATTGACGGAATCCGTGGCGGCAGCCGCTTCCTCGGCGGGTATGATGCCCTCGGCTTTATAACCGAAATCGACCAGGATGCCGCGGTCGTTTATGCCGACAACTTTTCCTTCGACCAGTTCGCCTGCGTGATAGACCGTCTGTTCCTGCTCGAACTGTTCCAGAATGGAGCCAAAATCGACATCGCCTGAAGTTTGCGGCTCGTCGACGGGTGTTTCTGCGGCAGGTTTTGGGGCCGTTTCGGGCACTTCCTGTCTGGGTGTTTGTTCCACGGCCGAATCTTCGCCGGTTGCCGGCACTTCGGCTTCGTTGTTAACCTCGTTTGTCATTTAACTGTGTCTGAGCTTCCTTACTTTAAATATTCTAGTAAAATCTTTGCGTTTTAAAATACTTTGCCGGAAAAATCTGACGGGGGATTAGAAATAATACTCCGCTTCATTTAGCCGAAAACCGCTCCAAAATATCATGAGACGCGCTTATTTTCACTTCACTTCCGAACTTATTTTGCCTGACTGCATAAACCTAAAAGTTACACGTCGAAGTGCTTTTATGTCAAGACTTGAGAGGAGAAAAACCTTAAATCATCGATATTTCGAGCGATTTGCTTAGATTGCTGTGTGAGCCTTCAATAATTACTTTTAAAAGATGATGGTTTCATCACAGATTGTTTTCTTCGCTCTGATGGCATTTTGAAGAATTAACTTTCCAAATCCGCCGGCTTGCCCGATATTGAACCAAAGTGTGGGTAACGACCGCCGCAATGATTATAGCTCCGCCCAGAACTGCCCAACTCGAAGGTCTTTCGCCTAACAACAAAACTACCCAGACCGGATTCAATAGGGGTTCAATGAAGCCGATAATGCTGGCATCCATTGACCGGACGCCGCGCGCGATGCCGTAAGTAAAAAGAATATATGCAAAGCCGATTTGAAAAATGCCAAGAAACAGTACCGCCCCGATGTCTAAAAGCTCGATGGCTGCCGGAGGATTCCCCGCAACCAATGGAGTCATAAAAAGGACGACAATTATATTTCCGTAAAAGACAGAAAGCGCTGGGTTCTTTTGCAGTGATCGGGGGTGGCGCAAAAAGATGAAATAAAGCCCGAAGAATACTCCCGAAACGAGCGCAGCAATGTTTCCGGCAAATATATTTGAAGCGAGAACGTTTTCAGCCGCGGGCGCTTCAAAAAAGAAAAGGGTCATTCCGGCCAGACAGGCGGCGACAGTGATGAGATCTGCAAATCGGAACTTTTCCTTCAGGATCAACGGCGAAAAAATTAGTATGTAAATAGGCGCCGTATATTGCAAAAAAATTGCGTTCGCGGCGGTAGTATTTTTCGTGGCGTAAACAAAAGCCGTCAGAGTTCCGGCATACAAAAATGAAGTAAAGAGCGTGAAAACATCGAGTTTCAAGCCTTTTTTATATGTAAAAATAGCTACAACGATCGCGGCGAAAAACGACCGTCCGAGATTCACCGCGAAAGCATCAAGACTTGTCACCTTGATAAAAAGCCCGCCGGTGCTCCACAAAATGACAGCGATCAGGACGAAATAAACA
>JACDAY010000006.1 GCA_013695195.1 Blastocatellia bacterium
GCGCGACCCTAATGCAGGCTATGCAAAAGATTTTGTATCGCTGATGCGCGAGATTTTGCCGGATTGTGTTGAAAAGGACATCAAGGTTCTGTCGAACGCGGGCGGCGTGAATGTTAACGGCTGCGCGGAAGCGATAAAGGAGACAGCTGTACAGCTCGGTTTGAGCGGAAAGGTTAAGATCGGGGTCGTTACTGGCGATGATATTTTGGGACGGCTGGACGAATTCGCCGAAAGAGGCGTCGAGATAAACAACATGGAAACGGGCGAGCCGCTTTCCGCAGTTCGCGAAAAGGTTCAGTCCGCAAATGTCTATCTCGGAGCACAGCCGCTTGTCGAAGCGCTCGATAAAGGCGCTCAGATTGTCGTCGGGGGCAGATTAACCGACACCGGGCTGACGCTCGCCCCGCTAATGCATGAATTCGGCTGGGCATCCGATGACTGGAACCGCATTTCAGCAGGAACGATCGCCGGCCATATTATCGAATGCGGCGCACAGGCTTCCGGCGGTAACTGCCAATTCGACTGGCAAAATATTCCCGACCTGGCGAACGTCGGCTTCCCGATTGTCGAAGCATCGCCGAATGGTGAATTCGTCATAACAAAACACGACGGCACGGGCGGCTGCGTCAGCATTCAGTCGATCAAAGAGCAGCTTTTATATGAAATGGGCGACCCGCATGCATATATCACGCCGGATGTGGTTGCCGATTTCACTTCGATAAATTTGGCGGATGACGGCAAAGACCGGGTAAAAGTTTTCGGGATCACCGGAAACCCGAACACAGATTTTTATAAAGTTTCGATAGCTTATTCGGGAGGCTGGAAAGCAATCGGCACGCTTGTTTATGCCTATCCCGACGCCTATCAAAAGGCGCAAGCGGCAGATAAGATAATGCGTGCCCGCCTAGAAAGACTTGGGCTGAAGTTCGACATGATCCTGACCGAATATGTCGGGGTAAATGCAACGCACGGGCATCTTGCGGGAGAGCCTTCGCCGGATATACCGGAAGCTCAATTACGTATCGGAGTGCGCGGCCAAAACAGGGCTGATGTCGACAGATTTACTAAGGAACTCGCGCCGCTGATCCTGACAGGTCCTCCGGCCGTTACCGGCTTTGCCGGAGGGCGTCCAAAAGTCGAGGAAATCATGGCATATTTCCCTGCTTTGATACCGAAGACATTGATCGAAACTAATGTTGAGATAATTGACGCATAAGAGTTGAATCAAGATTTTAGGAATTTGGTGATTCCATTTTTGCAGTCTTCGGTCATCCGAGCGATGGCGTTCACCTCGGCGCCTGCCTGCAACGCGGCGTCGAACGTCATTCCATCCATCTGATAGAGCAGTTTTTTGGATAAGATAACAGCCGACGTGCTGACTCTTTCGTAAACCGAAACGTAATTTTTCACATCCAGTTCAAAATTCGCATCGGGGAAAATCCGATTTACCAACCCGAACTTCTCGGCTTCCTCCGCTGAAAAATCAGAGCCTTGTGTTATCAATTCAAAAGAGCGTTTCTCCGAAAGGTTCCGGCGCAAGATTGCCGTCACCATCGCCGGAACAAAACCGATCTTTACCTCGGGATATCCAAAACGTGCATTGTCCGATGCTAAAACGATATCGCAGGCGGTAGCAAGCCCGCAGCCGCCGGCCAATGCACGTCCATGAACGGCCGCGATGACCGGAACTTTTACCCTGCGTATCAGCAAAAATAATTGGGCTAGACGACGTGCATCTTCAAGATTTTCTTCATGAGAATATTGGCTGATCTTTTGTAGAGCACCGAGGTCTGCTCCGGAACAGAAGTCTTTCCCTGCCCCGTTTATCACAATCGAACAAAGCGATTCATCGGCGTCGGCCGAGCGCAATGAAGCCTTAAGGGCTTCGATAAGCTCGTCATTCAATGCATTTCGCTTCTCGGGACGATTGAGCGTTAGAAAAAGCGTCGAGCCTTCAGTTTGGGAAAGCAAAACAGGCATTCAAAACATCCTCGCCGCTTTATCGATCTCGGCCGCAAAGTTTTCGATAGTCTTCGCGGCAATATCTATCTGCTCGCCGGCTTCCTTCCAATCCCTCTGCTCGATTGCTTCGCGAACGCCGGGCAGGGTCTTGACGCCGTAGCCTGTATAAAACCCAGGAGCATAAATCTGATGTCGAAACCAATCCCGTCTCGGAAGGCCTGCGTTTCGCGTTAAAGCCCGCTCTGTTTTGTAAAGTATTACGTCGAGCGTTTTCTGCGCTTGTCCTGATATCTGCTTTACATTCGAGACCTTTTGAAAATTCTTTGCGCTTTCGTTTAGCAAGACCAAAGCATTTTGAATCGGGGCAAAATTAAGATACGGGACATGAGCTTTTGCCTTTGGCACAACAAAAGTTTCGGTTGGGTCCTGAACGTTCTTCAGCATCCCGCTTGCAACCATCTGATTCATTGTCTGTGTATCTTCGCGCATCGTATCCGTGAGTTTCGTCACTTCATCCGCATAGCGTTTTATCGTCTCGGCAAAATTTGTAAACTCGAACGGCAGCCTGTCGGCGTTAGCGAGCCGCAAGGTCGCATGTCCGCAAACTTTCGCAAGCGCGACGCCGTAGGCAAAGCCTGGATCGCCAAAACGCGAATAATGATCGAATGAGTCGTAAATGGAGTGATAAGAACCGCCGCCGTCTTCGCCGCCAAAACCGATGTTAAGCGATGCAATGCCGAGATGCTGTAAAAACGGCGTATAATCCGAGCCAGAGCCGAGCGCGTAGATCGGCAAGTCGCTTCTTGCTAGCAGCTCTTTTCGTTCAGTAGGAGAACCGCTTACGATCTGCTGCGCACGGGTCCGTTCCCAGACTGTCAGTTCAGTTTGCGGATCCTGAATATTGCGGCCGACTTCGTTGATAAATTTTTCAAGCGTGTGCGATCCGCCTATTCCAAGAAAGCCCCGGCCGTTGGAGTCCGTGTTGATATAAACCGCAGCTTTTTCCTTCAATTCAGCAGCGTGATGTTCCGCCCATTCCGTCGAACCGAGCAGGCCTTGCTCTTCGCCGTCCCACGCTGCGTAAATGATCGTCCGCTTTGGCCTCCAACCTGTTTTAGCCAAAATACTTAGTCCGCGTGCCTCTTCCATCATCGCAACAAGGCCGCTCAACGGGTCGTCCGCTCCGTTTACCCAGGCATCGCGGTGGTTGCCGCGTATGATCCATTGATCGGCTCGTTCAGCGCCTTTCATTTTCGCGATCACGTTATAGATCGGCTTG
>JACDAY010000059.1 GCA_013695195.1 Blastocatellia bacterium
TTTTGTGGTTTTGCTCGCCGTCTTCGGTTTGCGGGTGGGCTTTTCTGCAAGGGCAGCATCCATAGGTATTTCTCCCTTTTCTCGACATGTAAAGATACTGCCGGCGTCCAGCAGATTTACGTAGCTGATTTATAGTATAGAACGCTATCGCTCGTTTTTCTAGCTGAAAGCTTGATAAATTTGAGACTGGGAAACAATTTTCTTATCAGAACCGGGAGCGGCTCCGCCGACTTAAATTTAAGTTTCACTTGCATTAAACCTATCGGGCAGTGCAATAATATTGAATAGTAAAGAAAGCCGCAAAATAGCGGATCCCTTTCACCGATACTCTTTACGGCTGTTGTTTTCCCCGGAGGTATAAATATGTCTGATCCCGCGCCGCTGATTCTCTGTGTTGAGGATGATAAAGACTCCCGCGAGATGATTCAGTACCTTTTGCGCAATGCGGAAAAGAATTATACCGTTATGGCGGTCGGAACCGGAGCGGAAGCACTCGCTATCAATGCAAAAAATTCGTTTGATCTGTATGTACTCGATATTTGGCTGCCCGGGATGGACGGGTTTGAGCTTTGCCGGAGGATTCGCGAAAGAGGCTCGACAAAACCGATAATGTTTTTTTCGGCGATGGTGCGGCCCGATGACCGGAAATACGGGCTTGCTGCGGGAGCCAACGAATTCCTCGTAAAACCGAACGACCTGGATATTTTCACCGATACCGTGGAGAGGCTGTTAAAAGACGGTTCAAAAGATATCGGTTTGTCAGAACCGCCTGTGTGAGCGGGCGGTTTTGTTGTTTTTGCAGATTTTGACTATAACTGAATCAGTCTTACCGTTTATAAATCCAAAATCGCAATCTAAATCAGATGGTTGACTCCCAACCGGTCGTGTTTCCGCCTTAACTTGGTTGTTCCAGGTATTGGTTGAGCAAGTCCTGCATCTCTTCCATCACCACCGGTTTTTGGACAACCTCGTCAAACCCGAAATCCCCTGCACGATTGATATATTCTTTTCCGTAGGCGGTTACGGCAACGATCGGAACATCGTCGCATCTACCGCTTTTTCGAATAAGCGTGGCTGCCGTAATACCGTTCATTACCGGCATGGCAATATCCATTAAGATCAGATCCGGATGACACTCCTTTGCTTCTTCCAGAGCCTCGTATCCGTCCCTGGCTTCCACTACGTTATAACCAAACGATTCGACCATGAATTTCGTCATTAAACGAATGTCCGCATGGTCTTCAGCAATCAAAACAGTCTTCAGCATAAATGCTTCCCCTTTTTCGTATATCCTGTATGTAATATAAGATTAACGAATTTTGAGAGAAAAGTATAGGTTTTACTGGGTTTTTTATTTCCCCGGCTTGTGCAAAAGGCTATGTGGTAATTAAACTGTGGCTGGTTAAATATAGGCATTGAAGGGACTTACAGCGAGCTAATTATAGCGTTGATAATTAAAAAAAAGCGGCGTCAATTTCATGCAGACACAATCATCCGCCCGCAGGGTTTCCTTCAGTGAAGCTCTGCGTTTTTGGATAAAACTGGGGTTTATCTCGTTCGGCGGGCCGGCCGGGCAGATCGCGATCATGCATCGCGAGCTGGTTGAAAAGCGCCGCTGGCTGGGCGAGGAAAGATTTCTGCATGCGTTGAATTACTGCATGCTGCTGCCCGGCCCCGAAGCCCAGCAGCTTGCGATATATATCGGGTGGCTGATGCACCGGACGTGGGGCGGCATCGCGGCCGGAGCGTTTTTCGTGATCCCGTCGATCTTTATTCTGCTTGGACTTTCGTATATTTACGCAGCATACGGCTCCATTCCGGTGATCGCGGGGATTCTCGACGGCTTCAAACCAGTGGTTGTGGCGATTGTCGTCGAGGCCGTCGTAAAGATCGGCAGGCGTGCACTTAAGCGCGGTATCCACCTTGTTATCGCGGCCCTGGCTTTTGTCGCGATTTATCTTCTACATGTTCCGTTTCCGTTAATCGTTTTAACCGCAGCCTTGATTGGGCTTGCGGGCGCAATCTATTTTCCCGCGTCATTTTCCCCGCCGCCGGAAAATAAGACGGAATCTAAAGACAGCAATATAGAAGAACTGCCGCGGCTTGTAATAACTGACGAAGGCGTTCCACCCGCCCATACGCTTCCAGACCACGTGCGTTTTGCAAAGACGCTTGCAATCGGCACTCTGCTTTGGCTGCTGCCATTTGTCCTGCTGATCGCATGGCAAGGCTCGAACAGTCTCCACATTCAAGAATACCGCTTTTTTACGCAATCGGCATTGGTTACGTTTGGCGGAGCTTACGCGGTTTTGGCATATGTTACACAGGCAATTACGGCCGCTCCTTATAATTGGATCACACCGGCGCAAGCGGTTGACGGCCTCGCCCTCGCTGAAACGACGCCGGGACCGCTTATCATGGTGCTTCAGTTTGTCGGGTTTATGGCCGGTTGGAATTATCCGCCGGATGGCATGACTCAGCTTTCAAGCGCCGTTCTCGGCGCGCTTGTCGCAACCTATGCAACATTCCTGCCGTGTTTTCTTTTTATCTTTCTCGGCGCTCCCTATATCGAATATCTCCGGGGCAACAAACTTTTGACCGGAGCCCTTTCCGGTGTTACTTCGGCAGTAGTCGGCGTGATCCTGAATCTTGCGGTAGTTTTTGGTGCCGCCGTCATTTTTTCGGGCGGATTCATCGGAAACTTTAATTTGTTTGCGGCGATTTTATTCGCGATCTCGTTGGCCGCGCTTTTCTATTTTAGAATCGGTGTGATTTGGGTAGTATTAGGAGGTGGTTTGATCGGATTGTTGAGAAACGCTTTCTAGAGCTGTTGGTTTATCTCTAGCACATAGTGAATAAAAAAAGCAGCTCTTTTCCGAAGAGAGCTGCTTTTTATTTATTGTCTGAATGAATTTAACTATGCGAGATCGATCCGGGAATTATTCGAATAAACAAAGAAAGCCATTCCAGGCTTCTTCGGCTTTTTCTCGTCGCGAGGAGGATTTTCCTTCGGTTTCGTTTTTTTGTCACCCGGATTAATGACCGGCGGCGGATCTTTCGGCCGCTGCTTTTTCGGGTCATTTTTCTGCGCCGATACCGCCATCGAAAGCCCAATGACAGCTATAAGCGTAAATATAAATTGTCTTAACGTCTTCATTTTATTAAGTTTCCTCTTTCCTTTGATTCCACGCATCGGGGAAAAAGGGAAAGTGCGTCGCTTATCTTAAGGCAATAATAATGCCAAAGACGTGGTTTAGACGCATTAGCCCTGAATATAGTTGGATAACCTTTAAGTCGCAGGTTTAAATTTCATTACAAAACTTTACGTTTTCCGTTATTGTCATACGAAATCGTCAATAATCATAATCAAAAGGTCTAAAACACGCAGATTTTCGCCATTGACTACACAAGGGGCGTTAATTACAATCACTTGCATATGAACGATGCCCGCGCCGGAGCCGAAAAACTGCGATCGATCTTGGTGCTGTTCGCAACTCTCGGGACAATTGCATTCAACTGGCTGGCCGCGGCCGGAAATGTCAGCGGCGTTACACCGGAGATGATCTCGGATAAGTATCCGTCGATGATCACACCGGCGGGTTACGCGTTCGCCATATGGAGCCTGATTTATTTCGGCCTGGCCGCTTTCAGCATCTACCAGCTGCTGCCCGCTAATTTGATGCGTTTTCGCCCTGTCCGCTCGCTATATATTATGAGTTGCGCGCTTAATTGTGCATGGATCTATTTCTGGCATCAAGAACAGATTGCTGTCTGTCTTGCGGTAATAATAGGACTGTCGGTAACACTTCTGTTAATAAATATAAAGCTCCGTGATTCAGATTCTACTGCTGAAGCCGCAATGGCGAAAGTGCCGTTCGGCATATATTTCGGTTGGGTAACGGCCGCAACGCTCGTGAATTTCGCGGTGCTGTTTGTTTACATGAATGTGAGTTTGTCGGCCTCGGCATCAACTATTGCGGGCGTTTTATTAATTCTCCTTGCCGCAGCGACGGGAATTTTGGCCCGGATTACGCTGAGAAGCTATTTTTTCCCCTTGGCAATTGCGTGGGCGCTGACGGCCATCGCCGTCAAACAAAGCGGCCAGACGTTCATCGTAGTCGCGGCCGCCGTCGGGGTCGTCGCGTGCCTGATTGCATCGCTGAGTTTCGTGATGACCTTAAACTCAACAGAAACCCGCGTCTAGCCGACACAGGTCAGAACCACCTGTGTAAGCGGGTGGTAATCTTACATATCCGGTGGGATGCAGGCGGGGAGCCTCCGACGAAATGAATAACGGAAGAATCTGCGTTTCAGTTTGTGCCAAAACCGCAGACGAATTAATAAAACAAATTAAACGCGCCGAAGAATTTGCGGACGTAATAGAAGTGCGTTTCGATTGCCTGCACAAAGGCGAATTCCATTGCGATGATCCGGATCAATTAGAAGCAGTTCTAACTTTAGTATTCGCTAATGATCATAAAATTCCGCTGATTTCGACATTCAGGACGAAAGAACAAGGCGGGGAACGCATCTTAACGAACGAACAGCGCGACAACTTTTGGAATATGGGGTTTGACCACGAGTGGGCCGATCTTGAAGAAGACGTTATTGAGGAATCGTTTTACTGGTTGTGGGAAAAAAGAATTTGCTCATTTCACGATTTTTCCGGCGTTCCAGATAATCTGGAGAAAATTTACAATCGACTAAAAGCAACCGACGCCGATGTTGTAAAGATCGCCATCCAAGCTCACGACATCACTGATTCAATACCGCTATGGAAGCTGCTAAATAAAGTAAAACGGGAGAAACAACGCAAACTCGACTCGCTCAAACTTTGGAACTTGTCCGAACATGCCAAGGCCGATAATAACGAAAT
>JACDAY010000113.1 GCA_013695195.1 Blastocatellia bacterium
ATCAGCGGCGGTTGGAGTCTTGACATTACAGCCGGGCCTTCCGGTCCTGTCAATGATGCTCCTGTCGACTTAAATGGTGACGGCAGAACGGATTATGTAGTCATAAGATCTGCAAGCACCGCACCCAGCTCCCAGGTAACATGGTATACATCCTTCAGCAACGGTTTTCCCACCTCGACCACTGATTGGGGAATCAGGTCCGACTTTTTCGTACCTGCCGATTACGACGGCGACGGCAGAGACGATTTTGCCGTATGGCGTCCGGGAGTCCAGGGTACTTTTTATATCGTTCAAAGCGGATCTTCGACGATGCGCATCTCCGATCTGGGCACTACAGGCGACGATCCGACAATAGTTGCAGACTATACCAATGACGGTAAAGACGACGTCGCCGTATTTCGCGGCGGAGCCGCTCCGGGAGCTCAAGCACGCTGGTTTTATCAAACGCAGGGATCCCCATCCTTTGCAACTATCGATTGGGGACAATTCGGCGATGTACCGGCGCCCGGCGATTACGACGGCGACAACAGAGCCGATTTTGTGGTTCAGCGTCCTGATTCTAACGGGGTGAACGGCCGCTTCCACAAGCGGTTGACAACCGGCAGCTTTAGCAGCGAACTCTTCGGCTTTGCCAATGACTCTGTTGTGCCGGGCGATTACGATGACGACGGCAGGACCGACGTTGCGGTTGTGCGAGTAACCGGGGGCTTTTATGTGTGGGATTTTGAGCCGAGTGCGACTGCCGGCACAACTGTAGTCAGGGACACGTGGGGAGTTGCCGCAACGGATCTAATCGCACCGGGAGATTATGACGGCGACGGACGGACGGACTATGGGGTATGGAGAGAGGCTACTCCTGGAATCTTCTTTGTAATGACAGTTGGCACCAGAATTCAGACCAGCAGGCCATGGGGTCAAATTGGCGATTTTCCGGTTGCTAACTATCAGGAACACTTCTGATTCGGCTGCTGAATTAGGACTAGAGAGGTCGGGGATTCATTCCCCCGGCCTCTTTTTATTTTAAAGATCGCGGACTTCAGTGCAATAGAATCGGAAATCGATCTCTGAGAAGATGTTATCGCGGTTTTCAATCTCGGTGAGAAGGTCTTGGTCCGCTGTACCGCTCTCCAGCATATTTGCCAGAAGATCGAAGCGGTGGATATGCGACTGGAAACGCTTGGAAGAATATTCGACCGTCGTGCCCTGATAGATCTGAAACGCCCAATCGCTTGACTGAGCCAATAAAAGCTCCCTTGCAAGCTGCTTTAAAATGCGCGTCTCAAGTTCGTCCGCGTCTGAGAATTTATCCGCCAGTTCCGTCATTCTTTGCTCGGCGTCATGCTGATACGGATACATCCACGAATTTTTTTCATTCAACCAGACTTTGTAATAGCCGTTTTCGCCCCACGACGACGCGGTAGGCTGCTGAATCTGGATCGGAATTTTTGCATCGAGAAAATCGCCCGGAGAGATGGGTTCGATCTCCGACTGCTCAAAGTGCAGCTTGCGAAAGAAAAAATCGATAAACTGCGGCCCCTCGAACCACCAGTGCCCGTAAAGCTCGGCATCGTACGGCGAAACGACGAGCGGTGGGTGGCCGTCGAATGTTTCGCGCAGCTTATGAGCCTGCTTTATGCGCTCGCCGATGAAATGTGCGGCGTTTTCCGCGACTTTCTCGCGTGCCACCCCCGGGATATACGGCTGTTTATTTTGCTGCGGCACATCCCGTCCTGTAATACGATAATACTTTAATCCCAGATGTTTCCGGCTTCCGTCGCTGTCGAGATAAGGCTTGAGATATTCGAGCGGGAGGTCCCAGCCGATATCGCGATAGAATTCGCGGTAAACCGCATTTCCGGGATATCCAACCTCCGCGCTCCAGACCTGTTGGCTCGTTTCGACATCGCGGGCAAACACCGCGGTTCCGTTCGGGCAAACGACCGGTGCGTGGACGCCGTAACGCGGCCGCGGCTCGCCATAAAGAATCGCGTGCGTATCGCTTATAAAATATTCAATGCCCGCGTCTTTCAACAGATTCTCGACGCCCGGCTCATAGGCGCATTCAGGCAGCCATATCCCGCGTGGCTGCTTGCCGAAATGCATGCGGTAATTGTTCACCGCGATCCGCACCTGGGCCTTTCGCGCTTCGGGTGTCGAGATCAGAGGCAAAAATCCGTGCGTCGCTCCGCATGTAATTATCTCGACGACGCCTTCTTCCTGCAGCTCGCGAAAGGCACCCACGAGATTCCGCCCATATCTGTTGTTCCAAAGATCGAGCGAAACATTGAGATTTTCCACATACATGCGGGCAGCGTCGAAATATTCTAGTGCCTCGTGCTCCGTGCGGCGAAGCTCTTTTTCGGCAAGTTCCAGCAGCTTTTCCAGGTGCCGCGTGTATCTGGTCTGAAGCAGCTCATCATTGAGCATTTCGCACAGCGGCGGGGAAACATTCATCGCGAGTCTGGATTTAACACCTCCTTCATGCAAATTCTGAAGAATAAAAATTATCGGCAGGTAAACTTCCGTGATCGCTTCGAAAAGCCAGTCCTCTTCAAGAAAAGCGGGATATTCGGGATGCCTGACAAAAGGCAGATGAGCGTGAAGTATGAGGCTGAAATAACCAACAGGCATAGGAAACAGTTGGCAGTCGCCGGATGTCCGTTTAGCAGGCGAGTCGTTCGTTGCGACCCTGCAAATCGATTGTTCAAAGCAAACTATGAGAACTAACAGGAGCAAACTTTGTTAACTTGCGTTTCGTTTTCAAAATGCGCGGAAAGTTTATAAGACTGGCTCCGAAGACTGCGGAACCGGGTTCGTCTTGCGAAATCTCATCGAAGTCGATATTGAATTGATCCTGCAATACGGCAAGCGCATTTTCAATGCTCAAATTTTTTGTGTTCTGCCGGAGAATCGCAAAAAGGCCCGGGCTTATCCGGAAACGCAGTGATTCCAGAGGCACGCCCGATGCCAAGGCAAGCATAACAAAGCGTATTTCGTCTGCGCCGATTCCAGAAGCAGCGGTCACAGTTTTGCCGGTAAATTGGGAAAAAGCGGAATGCGTAGCGTTTTCGGCAGCTTCGATGTCGTCGCCTGCCAATGCAACGTCAAAGGCGTCCTGCGAAAAGCCGGCAACATCCAGAACCTGTGCAAATTTGTCGGACGTAGTTGTCCAATCATCAGACGAAGCCGTGTTTTGCGAAGGGCTTTTGCGCGGCGTTTCCACATTGTTTGAATACATCACACGAACAAAGGGACGATTCACCGCATAAAAACCGATCTCCGCGCGGTAATCGGTATCGGCATTGACATCGAACCATCGCGAGCCTTCGGAATCGATTCTGTGAATTTCTTCCGTCTCGCATTTGAGATCGATCAGCTTTGCAACCAGAGTATAATTTCCGGTATGGCTGCTAATCGCCCGGTTCAATGTCTGAAAAGGATTTTTGCCGAGCGACCAATAGAAAAACAAACGGTTCGGCGACTGCATAAGCAGTTTGGCTCGATTCTCTTTTGAGAGTTCTGGTAATTTCGGGGCCGCAAGCTTTTGAAAAACCGGTGACACGGAAACCTGGGCGGCCATGGCCGGAACAGGAAAAGTTTCGCCGCCCGAAACGGGAAAGTCGGCTATGACTTCCGGTCTCCGTGATAATAATTCGGGCTGTCTGATCAATTCGGATGACGACACACGGCTTTCGCTGTCTAAAACAAATTCAAAAACATTTTCGCTCTGCGGATCGACAATTTCGGCTGAGTTTTTAATGGCGTTTTCAGTCATATCTACCTTACTTAACAGACGAAATTATGCGTTTCTTTGAGGTAACTTACAAGCCGGGCTTTAAATTTACAGATAATTTCCGGAATTGTTTACTTAAGATTCTTTGCGGTTTTTAGCTTAATCTCGATCCGCCCGACCGGTGAATTTATCTGTGATCGAACCGGTATTTTGCGTGCGTCGTCCGTCATCCAGATGATCATGCTTCCCTCTTTCTCGATGAGGCGGTTCCGCCCGAAAACGTCAGGCTCGACCCGCAGGCACCAGACATTTCCCAAAATCGTCTTTTGCTGCTCTCTCGCCGTGACTTTTACAGGTATTTTGTAAACCAGCCCGGAATCGCTTATCGTCAGGTCGAATGTTTTACCGACAGCAAGCGGCAGCATCCTCAGGCTGTAAATGCCCGAGATCATATCGTGGGTTGTTTCTTCAATTTCGGATGCGATCTTGCGCGGCGGACGCATCGGCTCTTCGGGATTGGTTTCAATGTAGGTAACGCGTTCCTGTTGGTAATCAAAAAGAGCTTCGCTGTCGCGGACACGGTCCTTTTGAACGTCATGCTTGACGGTTTTTAATATTCGGAACTCGCGGTTGGAGATGGTGGATTGAAGCTGCTGCGAAAAGCTGAAACGAAACAGCTTTAGGAAAGTGCCTTTCGATCTTGCATCGCCTTTTACAATATAATTTTCTGTTTTCGAAGGCTGGAGAAGAGTAAACGTCATATCCGCTACCGCGATTCCGCGAACGATTCTGCTGATCTTCCCTTCGTAAGTCAGAGTTTCGCCGTTGGCAAAAGGCATGGCCTTAGATCTATTACCGCCGTTGGCCTGCGCGGACAGCATAGCCGCAAACGCTGCCGTAACAACAAAAATTGCAAACAGTTTGAATAACAAGGGTTTCATAATTCGAATCTAAAATCGTAGCGGAGCAAAGCTTGCTCCGGTGTTGTACCTCGTATCAATTAGTATAACCGAAAATACAAGCCGCTTGTTATAATAAGCAGTCAGAATTTATGCTTGCAAGAAACCGATTTCTGATATTTCAGACGTTTAGCGTCCGCAATAGGATGCCCGGCACAACTCAAGCCTATTCAAGTCTTCTCTGTACCGCGTTGAAAACTGTCTCAACACCGATATCCATACATATCCAATTCGAACAGGTCCGGCGGTGGCAATCGGCGCGGCAGTCGATGTCGATTCGCTCGACGCAGATGTCTCCGGGGTTTGTACTGCCGTTTCGCCACCATTCCGTCGGGCCGAAAACACCTACAACGGGAGCTCCGGCGGCGATTGCCAGATGGGTCGGGCCTGTGTCGCCACCTATGTACACTTTTGTGTGTTTAGCGAGCTCAAAAAATCCTTTCAAACTCGGCTGCACCGCGAATGCCTTGCCAGTTCTACAACTATCCAAAACTTTTTTTGCAAGAGATTCTTCGCCTGGGCCCGTCGTGATTATCGAAATCAAACCTCTTTGTTCCCATAATCTGTCAGCAAGCTGTCCATATTTCTCCGCGTCCCAAAGTTTCGTAACCCAACCGCCCGCAGGGTTAAGGATGGCAAAGCCGCGGCCTGCCTGCTCGATAATCCGCCCGGCTTCCATTTTTTGCCCGTTGTTTGTGAATATGGGAAACACTAAGCTGTTGTCCGGTATTTGAATCTCAAGAGCTTTAGCGGCTAGCAGTAAATTTTTGCGTACAATATGAGTTTGCGGCTGGATTTCGACCGTGCCGTTCATTAAAAACCGGCTGGCAGGCTCACGAAGAGCTTCCTTCGAGAATCCGTATCTGATTTTGGCTCCGGAAAGCTTCGCAATCATCGCGGATTTGAATAGTCCCTGGAAATCAAGAGCTATATCAAAACTAAGCTTTCTAAGATCAAGTGCTTGTTTACGAAGCTCCGGAAGAATTTTCCCGAGGTTTTTCCCGTCCCGCAGAAAACTTGTATCTATCTCAATTAAATAGTCGATCAATCTGTTGCCGCGCAATATTTCCGCCGAACGTTCATCAACCGCCCAGCCTATCTCCGCGTTCGGCAAAGCCGCGCGTATGGCGGCCAATGCCGGCAGCGTGTGGACGACGTCCCCGATGCTGCCAAGTTTTACGATAAGAATTTTCAAGGATAAATTATAATTTACAAAAGCGGCGTATTTCCATTTCGCCAATTTGCAGGTAAATAGATGCGCCCATCAAAAAAATCTGGAAATTTTGATACAGTATAAGTTATCCTGTTAGGTGGAGTCATTCTGTCTTCGCCGCTTGCCTCAAAAAGTCCTTCTATGTCCAAAGCAAAACGCCAAGATCGCGACCTGCGGCCGGCACTTGTGTTTCTCACGGGTGATTTGATAGCTGTCCCAATACCTCTCGAACGGGAAGAGGTGCTCCTGGGGCGTGCTTTGGCTGCAGACGTCCGCATTAATGACACGCAGGTTTCCCGCCGTCACGCGAAGATAAATACGATATTTAACGCGGAATCGCAAACAACCGAGTATATTCTGATGGATCTCGGCTCTAGAAACGGCACGAGCCTAAACGGCGAAAAAATTGTGCGGGAAGCTTTGCAAAACGGCGACAAAATCGCGATCGGCGAGTACATTTTGCGGTTTGATCTGCTTGACGAGATCGACCGCGAGTACCAGCGGCAGATCCACCGGCTTATTTCTCACGACGATCTGACAGGGCTGCTTTCCAGCCGTTCTTTTTTCTCCGAGCTGAGGCGCGAAGCGGCGCGGGCCAAAGCGGAAAACAGGCCTTTTTGCGTGCTGATGATGGATATCGATAATTTTAAACGCGTGAACGACACTTACGGGCATCTAACGGGAAGCAAAACGATCGAAGAGATCGGCGCCTGTATAACCGAACGCGTTCGCAGCGGCGACGCGGCCGCAAGGTTTGGAGGCGAAGAATTTGCAGCGTTTCTGCTCGACGCCGAGATAGGTCAGGCGATAGTTGCCGCCGAGAGAATTCGTGCCGAAATAGAAAGCAGGGAGTTTACTGTAATATGGCACAACAGGCCGTCTGAAACGCATCGTGTTACTATAAGTATCGGCGTGGCGTCGTTTCCGGATGATTCGAGCGACCCGATCGAGCTGATCGAGATGGCCGATTCTGCTCTTTACAGGGCAAAACGCGAAGGGCGTAACAGGGTATGCGCTTACCGCGATCTGACGCGTGAAGAATTGGAGCGGCAATTGCCGGCCCGCAGGCAGTAATTTTTTGCAACTTTTCTTTCCGGCCTTTCGTGAAAGACAATGGAATTTTTTTTAGTTTAAACTTTGATTTAGCCCTGTAAATAATAGCATTTTCATATCAACGTGATTACCAAACTCAACCTATCCACTAAACCCTTTCGCAACAGAACTACACCTTATTTGCTCTCTCTGCTGCTTCTGGCTGTCGCCGTTTCCGGCGCGATTCTGTGTTTTTCGCAATTGAATGAAAACAACAAATTAAATGAGATAGCCGCCGGCCAGGTCGATCAGATGGAAGAAGAAGTTAAACGGCTTAAAGGCGAGGGTGAGAAAGTTCAGCAGCAATTGTCGCCCGAACAGCGTCAGCTTCTTGTCGCTTCGCACAAGCTGGTTGCCAACAAATCGTTCGGCTGGTCGCGTCTGTTCGCCGATCTTGAATCGGTTCTGCCTGGAAGCGTCAGCGCGTCGAGAATCGCCGTGGAGAACGTTTACAAGGATGGCGACCGCGTCAAAGCCGAGCTCGAATTCGGCGTTTTAAGCCGTGATTATACGGCCGTAATGTCAATGATCGGAAATATGAATAACTCGGGCCTGTTTCAGGCTGATCTTCGCGGCCAGGATCTTCAAAAAAATGAGCGGATGACCTATTCCGAATACACGCTTCATCTTATCTATACGCCTGCTTACGGGAATTCAGTCGCTCCCGCTTCCGACGTGGCTCAAACCGGTCAGGGAGGTGCGCAGTAATGAACGAAAAAGAACTCGAACAAAACAACCTTCCCGGCGTCCCGGAAAACAACGAACCGGAGATTTTGGTAAATGATTACGGAACTACGCGCGATCCTGCCGTGGTTGTCGAGGAAGCGGACCGCACCGTTCTGCTGACGGACAATGAAACGATAATTATCGAAAAGGAGCCTTATTTTGATATCGCCCCGAAAAATCGGCCGCGTAAGGTTTATGGCGGTATGTGGGACCCGATAGCGATCGCCACGGCCGGCGTAGCTTTTATGGCTGTATTGACAGCGGTTCTGCTTTATATTTTCGTAGTCGCGCCGTCGAATCGCGAGTTGGAGCAAAACCGCGCTGAGCGTGACCGTCTGGAAAAAGAGCTTATCTCCATGCGGGAAAAATACGGCGATATAACGAGCACTGAAACGCAGGTCGCAAAGCTTGTTGCAAGCGTGGATGATTTCGAATCCCGCTACTTGCCTTTGCCTGTGAACGGCAGGACGGCTTTGTATCAAAGGATAAATGGGCTGATTGCCGGCTACGGCCTCGTAAATACAACCGGCCCCGATTACGCGCCTCTGGAAATAGCCGAGCAAGACCAGGGCGGCCAATCGGACGCAGAACGCGGCCGTTCGAAATTCCAAAGCCTTTTTCCTGGCGTGTATGTTACAACAACGGTCGAAGGTCCGTATCAGAACCTGCGACGCTTTATAAGGGAAATCGAAACCGGGAACGAATTTGTGGTTATCAGCGCTGTCGAGCTTGAGCCGTTGGATTCGGAAGAGAAAAGCGGCGGCCCGGGAACTGCTCCCGTCCGGGCAGCCGGCACGGGAAGCAACTATCCGGGTGATCCCCGGTTCGGCGGTTTTTCAGATTCCAACAGTTCGCAGGGCATTCAGCCGAATTTACAATCCCAACAACAGGCGAGGCCCCGCGGAAAAACGCACGGCTCGAATGTAAGGCTGCGTCTTGAGATGGCTGCATATTTCCGCCGCCCGAGCGTCGCACCGTTTGAAACGACGGTACAATAAACTTATGTTCAGAGTACACTCTGAACATAAGAAACACGCTGAAGCGTGAACTCAGAGCTTTTAGAAAAAATGAAACTTTTTGAGGGTAAATCTCCAACCGAGAGAAATAAGATCATCGCTGCGGGCGTATTGGGCGCGCTGGCGTTGTTTGCGCTTTACTTTGCTTTTGGAGGCATTGGCGGCGGAAGTACTAAAATTACCGCAACGGTTTCTTCGACGCCGAAGCCCATGGCCGCGCCCAAAGCGAATTCGGATGATCTAAAGCTTCCCAGTCAAAGCGAGCAGGATTTCAGCTATGTAACCACCGCAATCGATTACAGGCCGGGCGGTTTTTGGGCTCCCGGGCCGGGCCGTAACATCTTTGCATTTTATGAGCCGCCGGCACCGACGCCTTACAGCCCGACGCCTTTTATTGCTCCTCCGCTAAAAACTCCTGAGCCGACGCCGGTACCGCCGATGCTTATCTCATTTGTCGCACCGCAAAGCGTATATGCGGGGTCTAAAGGTTTTCGGCTTGAAGTAAGCGGCGATAAATTTACCGAAGATACACGAATTTATTTTAGTCAGAACGAGCTTCCGACAACGTTTATAAACCCTCAGAAATTGGTTGCGGATATTCCCGCTGGCTTTATTTCGGGCGAAGGGCCACGGCAGGTTATTGTGCAGACGCCTGACGGCAAGTTTTATTCAAATCAGATCATGCTCAATGTTCAAGCTCCGCCAAAGCCGGAATTTCAGTATATCGGGATGATCGCACGCAAGCGGAGCAACAATGATACGGCCTATTTCCTGGAAAAAGGAAAACCTACGCCGATGGGTAAACGACTTAATGACATCGTTGACGGCCGTTTCCGGCTGCTTAGCATATCTGCCGAGGAGACGATTCTCGAAGATGTAAATCTTGGTTTTCGCCACAGATTGCCGCTTTTCCGGCCGGCTCCGGGAACCGATACATCATCCGCACCTGAAAGGCCCCGTGGCTTTCCCGGTGCCGGAGGCTTTCCCGCTGCCGATAGTTATGTGCCTTTCAATCCGACTATTCAAACAAATAGCAACATGATGATGAATAGCAACTCGAGTATTCCGGGAATTCCCGATAACATACCGCGTTATGTGCCGCCGACGCCGCAGCGTCAGCCTTCGGATAAAAAAATGGATGACGACGATGATGATGGAGACAACTAGGAGATTTTCGATTCTGGATTTTGGATTTTGGATTTCGCAAATAGCAGCGCTCCTTCGTCCTGCGTTTCATAATTTAAATTCTGAATACAAAATCCATAATCTATTACTTTGTCCTTTTTTTCCGCTCTTAAATACAAAATACAAAATCCAAAATCATAAATCCGAGCGTGGTATGACAATGCTTGCGGTCATGGCCGTAATGACGCTTTTTGCGATCGCCTTGCTTGCTGTTGCCCCGGCCGTACAGTTGGAAGTTCAGCGAGAAAAGGAGCTCGAATCCATCCGGCGCGGGGAAGATGTAGCCGAAGCCATCCAAAAGTTTATTATCTTTCACCAGGGCAGGAAACTGCCGGAGTCCATCGATCAATTGCTCGAGGGCTTGCCCCAGGGCACAAAAAAGACTCAGATACTTCGCGCTTCATCGGCGACTGATCCTCTCAGCGAAGACGGAAAATGGCGGCTTATCAAACCTGATCCCAAAACAATCGCCGCATTCGCAAAGCGCGTCCAGAATTACAACAACGGCGTGCTTCCGACAAATCCCACACAGCTGCTCGACCGGTATTCGATCGTTCTGGTAAATACGCTTGACACCGGCACCGAGGGCGAGATTGAAGAACCGGACGAAGAGAATTTCGAGATCGTAACTGACAATACCCCGTTTATCGGGGTGGCGAGCCAAAGCCGGAGCAAATCCGTCCTATCCTACTACGGCGTCGAAAATCATTCCAAATGGGTCTTCACCCCGCTTTTCCGCGGTACGGGAGCGAGTTCTTTTAGAACCAGAACACGGGCGTTAGGTCCTTAGGCGGTTTTATCGAACTTTTTCCCAATAAGAAAGTTTCTACTGAAATCTAAAACCAAGAAAAAGTACGTGGATTTTACAGATTGTGCGCCTCAACCCGGAATCGTCCGGGTCAAATTGCCGTGATCCGCCCAACCTGTTAAATCCGCGTACTGTTTAATAGACGTAATCCAATAGAATATTTGCGAAGATTTTACGCCCATTCTCAAAATTGTAACGTTTTTAGCGTAACATTTAATTTGGCGTTATAATTTATGAATAAAAATTGAAAAAGTGAGAATAATATGGCGGAAGTAAAGCAAACGAAAAAACAGTTGCTGGAAAGGCGTAACGAGATAATCGACCAGCTTGAAAGGGCAAATCGTAATTTGCATATGGAGCTTGACCGTGACATTGAGGAACAGGCAATTGAGATCGAACAGGAAGAAGTTGCGATTTCGATGGAACATAATCTCCGCGCCGAGCTTAACGTTCTCGATGACAAACTGCTTGATTTAGACGATCAGGAACAGAGTGAGTAAAGACACTTGCTTGCAAAGCCTCAGCACAGACGTGTATTGCTATAATTCGCGCCGAATCCCCGTGTCCTACTTCAATTAATTTATGTTAAAAACCGCACTGGATACCCTGACGGGTACAGTTAAAGGCCCCGGCGTTTTGCCGCACGAATATCTTTTCATCACAAAAGACAACAAAAAAAACCGCATTGGCGAATTTGTCTATTATCAGGCCGATGTAGGCGATGAAAAACGTCAAATACTCGGGACGATCAACAGCAGAAAGCTTGTGCGAAATTTGCCGGACGCATTTCTTGCGGATCCGGGCACGCCGCCGTCCAGTATCTCTTCGCTGATCGGTTTGGACGGCGAAGCCTTGGAAATCTACGAAATAACCGTCGAAACTATCGGCTATTTCAGTAACAAACTGCAGGATTTCGTCAACCCTCGCATTCCGCCTAATCCCGGCGATCCGATCTATTTAGTGTCATCCGAAACTCTTTCGCACACGCTCAGCTCAAAGAAAACGGCGGAAACAGGCTCGGCGCATATCGGCAGCCTCCTGACGCGAGAACCGGGCGATGTTCCAATTGTGTTAGCCGTAAAAGATGTTGTCTCGACTCACCTTGCAATACTTGCTTCGACCGGTTCCGGTAAATCGTACACGGCAGGCGTGTTGGTCGAGGAATTGATGAGCCCGTTTAATCGTGCTTCGGTATTGATCGTCGATCCGCACGGCGAATATCACACGATGCAGTCGATCCAGGGTAATTCGCATTTTACCGGTTCGGACGGCTATCAGCCCGAGGTCAAAATCTTCACGCCCGACAAAATTAAAGTTCGTTTTTCGACGCTGACCGAAGCCGATGTGAAATACCTGCTGCCGGAAGGCACTTCCGACAAAATGCACCATTTTCTTCGTCAGGCCTTCCGCAGTTTGGCCGACCGTCTGAAGGCCGAAGGCAAGCGTGATTATCTTTACAGCTATCATGACCTTCGGGACGAAGTTCAAAAACAACAATACGGCAAGGATGACAAGGACACGGGCGACGGCGGCAATGTTTCTTCGATTCAGGGCT
>JACDAY010000089.1 GCA_013695195.1 Blastocatellia bacterium
CTTCGGGATGATGCGGTAGTTGTGACGATCCTTTGCGACGGCGGCGGCAAATATATTGACGAAGCATTTTGGGAAGAGCGGTAGGAATGATTCAAATAGGCGAAGACATATTAATAGAGATAGAAAACCATGCCGAGCGGGATTTTCCGCATGAATGCGGCGGAATGCTGATCGGCAAATTTTCGGCGGACGCAAAGAAATCGGTTTTCGAAACATTTCCGATGGAAAATGCACGCGAAACGGCCGACCGGCATAACCGCATACTGATAATGCCGAAAGACGTAATGCGTGCCGAGCGCCATGCCAGGGAAAACGGCTTTGACGTCGTCGGCTATTATCACTCGCACCCGAATGCACCGGCTGTGCCGTCGCAATACGACCTCGATCACGCATTGCCCGTATGGTCATACGTGATCGTATCGGTGGTGGACGGAAAAGCCGTCGATACGCGTTCGTGGGAAATGGAGGACGACCGGTCAAAGTTTATTGAGGAGAAGATTCAGAAGCAAGAATTAACCACAGATGGACACAGATGAACATAGATGAACACAGATCATATCTAATTCTATCCTTGTTTATCTGTGTTCATCTGTGGACGAATCAATCAGGAGCAATAATATGGCAATTACAGTAATCATACCGACGCCGCTGCGGCAGTTTGCGGATGGAAGCTCGGAGATATATTTAGAGGCGGCAACCGCGGGCGATGCGCTAGAAAAACTTACCGCTCAATACACCGGGTTGCGAAAGCATCTTTACAACGATCAAAACGTGCTTCGCAATTTCGTGAACGTATATGTCGGCGATGAAGATATACGGCATCTCGACGGTCCGCAAACTCAGGTCAAGGACGGCGAAACGATAATGATCGTGCCGTCGATCGCCGGCGGAAACATCGCGGCCGAAGCGAGGGCCGAAGGCGATCTGCCGGCGCTGACGAATGAAGAAATGGCGCGTTATTCGCGGCATCTGATCCTGCCGGAGGTTGGGCTTGAGGGCCAGCGAAAGTTGAAGGCCGCCCGTGTTCTGATGATCGGAACCGGCGGGCTTGGCTCGCCGATGGGGCTTTATCTGGCGGCCGCCGGTGTCGGAACAATTGGTCTGGTGGATTTTGATGTTGTCGATGCTTCTAATCTTCAGCGGCAAATAATTCACGGGACAAAGGATATTGGGCGGCCGAAAATCGATTCCGCGAAGGACCGCTTGCTGGACATAAATCCGAACACGAAAATCGAGTCCTTCGAAACACGATTGACAAGCGAGAACGCGCTCGAGATTTTCAAAGAGTTTGATGTGATCGTTGACGGCACCGACAACTTCCCGACGCGATATCTCGTCAGTGACGCCAGCGTTTTGACCCGAAAGCCAAACGTTTACGGTTCGATTTTCAGGTTCGAAGGCCAGGCAAGCGTATTTTGGGCCGAAAAAGGTGCGTGTTATCGATGCCTTTATCCCGAACCGCCGCCGCCTGGGCTTGTTCCGTCGTGCGCCGAAGGCGGTGTTCTGGGCGTTTTGCCGGGAATCGTCGGAACTATCCAAGCCAATGAAACGATAAAAGTGATTCTTGGCGCCGAAGGCATTCTGCTGAACCGGCTGCTGCTGTTCGATGCGTGGAAAATGACGTTTCGGCAGTTGAAGCTCAGAAAAGATCCGGCTTGTCCTGTGTGCGGCGACAACCCGACGATAAAGGAGCTTATTGACTACGAAGAATTTTGCGGCTTGAATTTGCCGACGGAGGAGAAACCGATGGAAGAAATTACGGCTTCCGAGTTGAAATCACTATTTGAACGAAACGAAGACTTTCAGCTGATTGACGTTCGCGAGCCGTTCGAATACGAAATTGCACGCATCCCGAGTGCAAAGCTGATTCCTCTTGCCCAGGTTGTCGCGCGTTTGTCCGAGATAGATCCGGCAAAAACGGCGGTGGTTCAATGCAAAGGCGGCGTACGAAGCGCTAAGGCAATAGAAAATTTGAAAGCTGCGGGCTACGCCGGGAGGCTGATAAATTTAAAGGGCGGCATTCGTGCGTGGTCGGATGAAGTCGATTCGAGCGTTCCGAAATATTGAGGTTGGAATTAAAACCCTTTCTTCGATCATAACCTCCCGAACCTTCGGAATAATTGATAATTGATAACTGAAAGCTGATAATGATTATAACTTATCAGTTGCCTCAAATTAGAAATCGAAAACCACAGATTACACATACACCGGATTTTATTTTAAATCGGTGTATATCAGTGTTCATCTGTGGCTCATTTTGCTAAACCGAAAAATCACGCGGTGCGAATTCTTTCAAAACGCTGGGCGACCGCATCCCAATCAACCACATCCCACCACGCTTTCAAGTATTCTGGACGGCGGTTGTTGTATTTCAGATAATAAGCATGCTCCCAGACATCGTTGCCGAAAATCGGTTCGACGCCTTTTTGAAGCGGCGTATCCTGATTCGGCAGCGGTTGAATCTTGAGGCTGTTGCCGTCGGCGACAACAAAAACCCAGCCTGATCCGAATTGCTTTACGCCCGCGTCGTTGAATTTCGTTTTGAAATCCTCAAACGAGCCGAAGCTGCTGTCAATTGCGGCTGCCAATTCGCCCGAGGGTTTTCCGCCTTCGTTTAGTTTCATCGTTTTCCAGAACATCGAATGGTTGATATGCCCGCCGCCGTTGTTCCGAACAGCGCTGCGAATGTCCTCCGGAATCGAATCCAAATCGGACAAAATCTCCGCCAGGGTTTTGTCCTGTAAATCGGAGTTTTTCTCAACCGCTTCGTTTAATTTATCAACGTATGCCTGATGATGCTTGCCGTGGTGCAGTTTCATTGTTACGGCGTCGATTACCGGCTCGAGAGCGTCGAAATCGTATTCAAGCTTCGGCAGCTCAAACGGATATTTCGCTTCGTTTACATCACTTGTCGTCTTTGCAGTTTGCGTTTCCATATATTTCTCCTTGTTCGTTTGCCCGAGACCTGATAAATCACCGGCCTCAATTCAGAAAAGTTTGGTCGAATTTTTATTATAGCAATTAAATGCCGCCGGCAGTTGAATTCCAATCGCAATCGGAGCTTTGGAATACTGCTTACTCCTCCGGCCTCGTACCAGGGTCGATTCCGTTAACGCTTGCCTGATTGATAACTTTTA
>JACDAY010000096.1 GCA_013695195.1 Blastocatellia bacterium
GACGCAATACAGAGCGGACGCCTTCAGTCTTTAATACCAATCTCACACTTTTGAAACGTACCAGAATTACTGAAAGTGTCTTTTTTGAGGCGCGTACCGAGCTCTTCAATGCCTTTAATAAGCCAAATTTCCCGCAAACAAGTCTCATTGCGACTGGAGCTAGCGCGCAAACACAAGGATTTTTTCTCAATCCCGATACTATTTCTACAAGCGGGGGCGGACGTGAGATTCGCTATCAAGTGAAATTGGTATTTTAATCGTTGAGATTCTGGTCTTAAATTTGTTTGATAAGCGGTGGACAATGCTCCGCCGCTTTTTTGTTTTGGATCGACGTAATTTATCGGGAATTGCAGCTGCTATTTGACGTTCGCTGCAATTCACGATTTACTATTTACGATTCACATTTTATGCGCGTTGCCGTTTTATCTGCCGAGGCAGTTCCATATTCAAAAACAGGCGGGCTGGGCGATGTTGCCGGTGCTTTACCAAAGGCGTTGAAGCAGGTCGGAGTAGATTCGCTGCTTATAACGCCTTGCTATCTGCAAACGAAGGGCGAGTATCTCTGGCACACGGCGATAGACGATCTATGGGTCCACTGGCGGGGAACCCCGTTCCGAGCGAAAGCCTTTTACAGCGAAGCAAACGGCTCACCAACCTTTTTAATCGACGCTCCCGAATACTTTCACCGTGATTCGATTTACGGTTACCGCGAAGACCACGAGCGTTTTGCATTCTTTAACCATGCGGCACTCGTTCTACTCGAACGCGTCGGAAGGCCGCCGGACATAGTCCATTTAAACGACTGGCACTGTGGTTTCGCTGCGGTCGAGCTGTCGGCAAAAAGGCGTTGGGACGCATATTGGCAAAATACGCGAACCGTGTTTTCGATTCATAACATGGCGTATCAGGGCGTTTTCGGAGCAGACGAGCTTTGGAAATTCGGTTTTGGCGCTGAATTGGAACGCAATGCTTTTATGTCGAACGGCGCAGCTTCGGCGATGAAAGCAGGACTCGAAACGGCTGATATGCTTTCGACGGTTTCGCAAAGATATGCTCAGGAAATTCAGCTCCCTGAAAACGCTTACGGCCTTGATTGGCTTGTCCGCCAGCGTGCAGATCGGCTAATCGGCATCACCAACGGCGTCGATTACGATGTTTGGAATCCCGCGACCGATCCCGAAATCCCCGCGCATTTTTACGCGGACGATCTCAGCGGCAAAATGCAATGCAAACGCTCCCTGCTCGAACAGTTTTCGCTTCCGGCCAATCTTGAGCGGCCGATATTTGCAAACATCACGCGTCTCACCGCGCAAAAGGGAATCGAGCTAATGAAGCAGGTCGCGGGGGAAATTCTTGCAGCCGGAGCTTATATTATTTCACTGGGTTCCGGCGAAAGCCGTTACGAAGATTTTTGGCAGCGTTTACGCGATCACGCTCCGCGACAGGTCGGAGTTTATCGCGGCTACAGCGAACCACTTGCCCATAAAATCGAAGCCGGTGCGGATATATTCATGATGCCGTCGAAGTTTGAGCCGTGCGGGTTAAATCAGATGTATTCGCTCCGATACGGAACTGTGCCGATCGTCCGGGCGGTTGGCGGCCTGGACGATACGGTGCAAAATTTCGACCTTGTAAACGGGACAGGAAACGGATTCAAATTCGGGCCGTATCGTGCGGACAGTTTTTTGGAGAAGATTTACGAAGCTTTGTTTGCATACGCCGATCAGGATACCTGGCGGCGGATTCAGCTAAATGGGATGAGCGAGGATAATTCGTGGGAAAACGCGGCGAGGAAATATGTGCAGCTTTATGAATGGACCAGGAACTGATTTTAGAATGTTATTTCTTCTTATCTGAGACCCGCTTCTTTTGTTTTATTATTAAAAAATGATCATTGTAATAATAGGCGCCCAGTGGGGCGATGAAGGTAAGGGAAAGGTCGTCGATCTGCTCGCGGACCGTTTCGACATAGTCGCGCGCTACCAGGGCGGGCATAATGCCGGACACAGCGTTTATGTGGGCGACAAAGCTTTTGTTTTACGGCTTTTGCCATCGGGTATTATTCATCCTGACAAGACCTGCGTTCTCGGAAACGG
The DNA here is from genome assembly GCA_013695195.1 of Blastocatellia bacterium. Lineage (GTDB taxonomy): Bacteria > Acidobacteriota > Blastocatellia > Pyrinomonadales > Pyrinomonadaceae > OLB17. The sequence continues at coordinate 2,097 of JACDAY010000096.1, forward strand.
CATGGTAATAGACCCGAAGGCATTTTTTGAGGAAGTTGATCAGATCAAAGAAAAGGGAATCGAAGTTTCGCCGGAGCGGTTAAAAGTTTCAAGCCGCGCACATCTTATTATGCCTTATCACAGGGCACTTGACCACACCTCAGAAGAGCGTCTGGGCAACGAGAAGATAGGCACTACGTTGAGAGGCATCGGCCCGGCCTATGAGGACAAAGCAGGTCGTCGCGGCATCCGTGTCTCCGATGCAATGTCACCGGATGTGCTGAAAATGCGGATCGAGCGAAATCTGGAAGAGGCCAACCGGATCATCGTGCTTTACGGACAACCGCCGCTCCATGCGGATGAGATTTATAACGAGATCGCGCCTCTGGTCGAACGCTTGCGGCCTTTCGTTACTGAAACCTCGCATTTTCTTGCCGAAGCCAAAAAGCTGAATAAGAAAATCCTGCTCGAAGGCGCGCAAGCCACACTTTTGGACGTCGATCACGGAACTTATCCGTATGTAACATCTTCGAACCCGACGGCGGGCGGTGCTTCGGTCGGCGCGGGAATCCCGCCGCATCATATTACGGGCGTTCTCGGAATTGTCCGCACTTATGCAACACGCGTCGGTGAAGGCCCGTTTCCGACGGAAATGCTCGACATCGAAGAGGACATAGCGAATCTGATAAGGCAGCGCGGTAATGAGTACGGCTCGGTTACCAAACGGCCTCGTCGCTGCGGATGGTTCGACGCCGTGGCTACGCGATACGCGGCTGAATTAAACGGCTTTGATTCGATGGCTTTGACCAAACTTGATGTGCTTGATGCTCTGGATGAGATCAAGGTGTGCGTCGGGTATGAAATTAACGGAGTGCGTTCCGATACTTTTCCGGCCGTTTCGCACGATCTGCGGCAGATCAAACCGGTTTATGAAACGCTCGAAGGCTGGAAAACCGAAACGCTTGGAACCACCGAATTTGAAGACTTGCCCGAAAACGCCCGCAAATATGTAGAATTTTTATCGAGTTCCGTGGGTGTGGAAATAGGCTTGATCTCGACCGGCCCTGAACGCGGCCAAACGATTATTCTGCCGGAATCGGTGATGGAAGGCTGGTTCGGCTAATGCAGAAGGCAGTATGGAGAGTTTTAACAGAAACAATTGAAACTCGCGCATGTTCCTCTTATTCTCTGAAGAGCGGGTGCAGAGCAGTCCTTCCAGACCTGCAATCGGAGTGACTTGAATTGTTTTAATTAGCTTGAAAAATATTCTAGTTGATTTTCAGAAGACACTTTAACTAATTGCAGTCAGGAAGGGCTGCTCTGCACCCGCTCTTAAAATGGAATTTTTGCATATTGTATTATGCATTCTTAATTTTGCATTTTGCATTTTGCATTGTAGAATTGTCGTTTGTGGTCCGATAGCTCAGTCGGTAGAGCAAATGGCTTTTAACCATTGGGTCGAAGGTTCGAGTCCTTCTCGGATCACCATTTTTATTGAGGTTGGCTTAATATTGCCAGCCTCTTTAATTATATAACCAAGTCGCTAACCATTAAGATGCGATATTTATACGCATCTTTTTTTCTTTTGTGTTGAGGTGGAATGTATCAGAAGCGAGAGGCTTGGCGACTGAATTCCTGATCTGACATCAAACAATCCACGTCAAGTCGAGGGAGAAAAATACTATCTCTAAGGTTGCCAGGTTCGACATTACCATCTATAAATTAATTAAAGAAAAAAAATTATAAGCAAACTTTAATTCTCATGTTTACATCGTAGATTGATTCTGACATCTCGAGAACAATTTAATCAGGCAAATACAAGGCTTACGACGATTTCATTAGAATTAATCGAACTCGAAAGAGTTCTATAATTTCAAATTGTTTCTCCGGCAACTGTTTTAAATACACCGTTGTCAAAAATCTTTTTAGATCCTTTTAAAATTTAATCTGCCCATTACGATTGTTGCAGTTCTCTGCAAAAATGAATGGATCATAATCTGACTGCATAAATCAGCAGTCTGGCAATAAATGTAAATTAAGGTAAAGCATGATGATTAAAGTCGCTTTTGTTATATGCAGCTTGTTTGTAATGAGTTTTTCCGTGTTAGGGCAGGACGGTTTGAATAAAGATTTAAACGAATCCTTTAAACGATATGACCTGGTAACCCTCGACAGCAAAATAATTCGCGAAAAAGCTAACTCCCGACAGCTGATAAAAATTCAAGCTTAC
>JACDAY010000106.1 GCA_013695195.1 Blastocatellia bacterium
CATCTTGTCAAAAATCGACCGCTCAAAATGCGACTTCTCGTCCCATTCCTTTATATACGGCGCCACCTCGCCCGCCACAAATTCGCGGACGGTATTTTGTAAGGCAAGATGTTCTTCAGTCAATTCAAAGTCGATCACGGTCTTTCATACCTCTCTCAAAAGTTTTATATGTTAAAATCCTCGGCAGACAAATCCCAAAAAAAGCAGTTTACCATAAGCATGATTCGTATTTCAGAAGCGTTCAAGATAATAAAACGTGAAACATTTTCCGTCGGCTCTGAAAAGGTGGATTTGGGTAAATCCGTTGGGCGCGTATTGGCGGAAGATATTGTCGCGGATAGCGATCTGCCGCCGTTTGAAAGGTCGCAGATGGATGGTTTTGCGGTCAGGGCCGAAGACACGAGGAATGCTCCTGTCAAATTAAAAATTATTGGAGAATCAGTGGCCGGTAAAGGCTTTGACGCTGCGGTGGAATCAGGAGAAGCTGTTCGAATTATGACTGGAGCACGGCTTCCGAAAGGCGCCAATGCGGTGCAAAAAGTTGAGCTGACGAGCGAGAAAGCTGTTCCGCCCGTTCCACCTTTCCAGCCTGGCACAGGCGTAACTGATGCAAAAAGCAACATTACCATTCTGGAACCGGTTGTTAAAGGTAAGTTTATTGTTACAAAGGGTTTTGAGGTGAAGCAAGGCGAAACGATATTTTCCAAAGGCGAAATTATTACGGCAAATATGATCGCGAGCCTTGCGGCTTTTGGTTATTTTGAGGTAAAAGTCTCACGGCAGCCTTCGGTCGCAATACTCCCTACCGGCAGTGAAATCGTAGATGTTCGCGAAACGCCGGGCAAGGATCAGATACGCAACTCAAACTCAATTATGCTTAAGGCTTTATGCGAAAAGACCCGCTGCCGCGCCGAACTTTTACCGATAGCGGATGATAATCTACAAGCATTAAAAACTGTTATTTCGAAAGCTGCCGGCCTTGCTCATCCCGCAGGCAGCACGAAATCCAAAATCCGAAATCCGAAATCCGAAATCCTCATTATTACCGGCGGCGTGTCGGTCGGAAAATATGATTTTACTAAAGCTGCGCTCCGCGAAGTAGGCGCGGAGATATTCTTCGAGCAAGTGAGGCTAAAGCCTGGTAAGCCAACGGTGTTTGCAAAGCTCGGCGATACTTTGATATTCGGTTTGCCGGGAAATCCGGTGTCGGCTTCTGTTACTTTCTATTTATTTGTGCGAAAGGCTATTCTGGAAATGCAGAAGGCGCTGGATACCGACTTGAAACAGGGCTATGCAATTCTGGCATCTCAGGTAAAAGCGGCAAAGGAGCGCGATACATATTTGCCGGCCAAACTTGAGACCGACGACCGGGCGAGATTAATTGCAACCCCGCTAAATTGGCATGGTTCATCTGATTTTATCGGCTTTGCGCGTTCGGAAGCCTTAATCGTAGTGCCAACAAATAAAAGTTTCGATAAAGGCGAAGTCGTTGAAATCGCCTATTTATAAGTTTTTATGGACGAGCTTTCACATTTTGACAATGCAGGAAACATTAAAATGGTGGATGTTTCGGATAAGCCTGAAACACATCGAACTGCCGTCGCTTCAGCCAAGGTGCTGCTTTCAGCGTCAACTATCGAGGTTCTGCGGAATCAAACAAATCCAAAGGGTGGCCCGCTGGAGATCCCGCGGATCGCCGGAATAATGGCCGCTAAACAAACTTCAAATCTGATCCCGCTTTGCCATCAAATCAATCTTTCTAATGTCGATATCTCAGTCGAGATCAAGGATTACGGCATATATTTGCAGGCATCGGCGAAAACATCGTCGCAAACAGGGGTTGAGATGGAAGCTCTCACCGCTGTTTCGATTGCGGCATTGACAGTGTACGATATGTGCAAGGCAGTGCAAAAGAATATTGAGATCACGGAAATCCGCCTTGAAACGAAGACCGGTGGAAAGGTTGAATACAGCAGAGAGTAGAAACTCTTCGTATAAATGTTCCGCCAACCGCTTACTGAAATTCGAACTTTGCTGTAAAATAAACGTATAGCGTAATGGGATATGAAAGGAGATTTACAAAAGCGATGAAATATACAATTGCCGAAGATGCGCGGCCGCAGGTCAATCTTTTAATGTTTGCTACTGTCGTAAGTTTTGCCTTATGGATAGTTTCGTGGTTCATTCCGCTGACCAGCTACCTGGTTTATCCGCTGCAGCTTTTCGCAACGTTTATTCACGAAGGCGGACATGTGTTGGCAACGATTTTTACCGGAAATTCGGTTCAGAGTTTGACTGTATCACCTGATACAAGCGGTGCCGTCTGGTCGCAAAGCACTGGTTGGCTCTCGCAGCTTTTTATATCGAGCGCCGGTTATATAGGCACTACGGCGTTCGGAGCCGCGCTACTGACATGGATCAGATACGGCTATTCGTCGCGCTACGCGTTGTACGCTTCGGCGTGGTTGGTCGGAGTTTTTACGCTCTTTTTCGGGGTTCTTGCGCCCTTCTGGAATTTGCTCGCAACCGTTACATTTGGAAGCGTTTTATTCACAGTATTTTCTGGAGCCGTTTTGACGATCGGGCTCGCGGCTATTGCGCGGTACGCTAATCTGAAATGGGCGAATTTTGCTTTGGCTTTTCTCGCTGTCCAGTGTCTTTTGAACGCAATTTTCAGTCTTTTTGAGCTTTTCTTTATCTCGGCTTTCTCGAATATGCATTCGGATGCCGCAAATATGGCTGCGGCAACGTCTATTCCGGCAATCGTATGGGTGTTTATCTGGATGGGAATTTCGATAATTATGATCTCTGTCGGCATGCGTGTTTATGCAGTCGGAAAGAAATCTTCCGGCAACGATTCGGTTTTTGAGGATACATTTTAATTAAAACTGGCACCGACTTTGCGTCCCCAAATTGTGAGGACAATGCCGCTGAGTATTAAAGCTGCTGCAGTCAAAAGTCTCACCGTTGCCGTTTCTGAAAGAAATAGGATGCCCCCGGCAGCAGCCAGAACGGGAACTGCAAGCTGCAGGACTGCGGAACGAGTTGTGGTGTGATGCTTTAAAACTGTATACCAGACGGTGTATCCGATCCCGGACGCTGCGGCACCGGATAAAACTGCCAGTAAAATGCCTGTGCCGGACAAATGCATTCCTGACAAAAATGGCAAGACCGCAATAATAATCATCGGAGCCGAACGCACAAAATTTCCCGTTGTGTCCCCCAGCGGATCAGAACTTCCCTTTCCCCGAAGCGTGTAAATTCCCCACGAAATTCCCGCGAATGCCATTAGCGCGGAACTGAAAAGCGGCGGTGACGTCAACCCGGGGAAAACCAGGTAAATCAGGCCGCCAAGCGCGACGCACATTCCGACCCATTCCAGAATTTTCGGCTTTTCACCTTTAACGAGCGCGGCCAGGATCATCGTCAAATGCACACAGCCGAATAAAATCAGCGCTCCGGTACCGGTCGTCAGGCTTATATAGGCGAACGAAAAACAAATTGCATAAGCAAAAAGTAAAAACGCGGAAAGCCAATTTCCGCGCTTCATTTTTTTTGCCTTTCCGCCGGAAAAATAGCTGATCGTGATCAACGCTAATGCCCCGGAAAGCAGCCGGATCGTCGTAAAGCCCGCCGCATCGATCTCGCCCGTCTTTAGTGCAAGCCGGCAGAGAATCGAATTGAAGGCGAACGCAATGAGTGCGCAGCCGGTATAAACGATAATTTTAGTCACGAATGCGTGCTACATCCGACGTTGTATCCGAATAATCCTGAACGCTGCCGACGCCGCCGTCCGGAACCGTGTTTTCGTAATTTTCGAGAGAATGGTCCTGGCCCGTATTCTTTCCCCCTGAACCGTCGTCTGTGATCGCATTCACGTCTTCATCCGACACGTCCCCGCTTGCATTCGGCAGATCGGTGCCCGTTAATTCCTCGTCCTTTTTGCGCTCTATGTCTTGTCCCATCGTATATCCTCCTTAAATAAACTTTAATAATTCTATCACGGTTGCCGCGGCTGACATTTTCTTCATAAAATTTTCAGAAATTTTTTCATAATTTTCTCAAGACTTACACGAAACGGGTTTTTAATATATAGCCATGCCCGGAATTTTTCGGGGCAAATTTATAAATGGCGACGGTTTGGGCACAATGTGGGCAAAGAAAAAGCGCAGGAAATGCTGAAGCAGGCCGGATTTACAGTAATAGACCTGCATCGCCTCCGCACGATCTTCAGAACTGCTACTACGTCATAACCAAAACTAATGCTTAGGTTCATTAAAGAAGCGGGTGCAGAGCAACCCTTCCTGACTGAAGTTAAATAAAGGGCTTTTTTAAAACCCCGATTTGAATATTTTCAATCCGGTTAAATCAATTATAGTTAACCATTTGCAGTCAGGAAGGCTTTTTTGAACTCAATTTGAATATTCAAAACTTGGTTAAAATAATTTGCAGTTAACCAATTGCAGTCAGAAAGGGTTGCTCTTCACCCGCTCTTAAAATTGGTTAATTTACTTTTCATCTTCTCTTCTTTCCGGCCGCATATGCGGGAACAGAATAACGTCGCGGATAGAATGGCGATTGGTCAGAAGCATTACTAATCTATCAATCCCGATGCCGATGCCGGCGGCGGGCGGCATTCCGTACGAAAGCGCACGTATGTAATCTTCGTCCATCACCATCGCTTCCTCGTCGCCGCCTTCGCGTTCTTTCATTTGGTCGACGAAACGCTCATATTGTTCCTGCGGGTCGTTGAGTTCTGAAAACCCATTGGCGCATTCCATCCCGTTGATAAACAATTCAAACCGCTCGGCAATGTTCGGGTTCTCCGGCGACGCTTTCGATAAAGGCGAAATTGATTTCGGGTAATCAATGATGAAGGTCGGTTGGATTAGTTTCGATTCGACATATTCCTCAAACAAGGCGGAAACACGACCGGTAGGGAGTGTGTCATTTTGGTCCTTCTCCGATGATGAAGAAGCACCCTCATTACCGTGAGGGTTTCTGCCTTCTAACGCATATTTTTCCACGGCATCCATCATCGAAATCCGCTCAAACTTTGAAAAATCAATCTCATTCTCGCCGTATTTCACCTGCAAACTTCCGCCCGTCGCTTTCTGCACCGATTCTTTAATCATCGCCTCACTGAAATCCATCATTCCGTTCACGTCCATATACGCGCAGTAAAATTCGAGCATCGTGAATTCGGGATTGTGCTTCATCGAAAGCCCTTCATTGCGAAAATTGCGGTTGAGTTCGTAAACCTTTTCAAAACCGCCGACGGTCAGGCGTTTCAAATAAAGCTCAGGCGCGACACGGGCGTAAAGCGGAATGTCGAGTGCGTTGTGATGCGTGGCAAACGGTTTCGCCGCCGCGCCGGTCGCTTTCGGCGTGAGCATCGGCGTTTCTACTTCGTTATATCCTGCGTCGTCCAAAAATCGGCGCATTCCGCTGATTAATTTCGCGCGTCTTTCAAAAACCTCGCGCGTCGTCAAGCCATCGTGCTCGACTTGCAGACTCGACGCAATCAGATCGGCGTATCGAAAGCGTCTTTGAAGTTCCGGGTCGGCAATGCCGTGCATCTTGTCGGGCATCGGAAACATCGCTTTCGCCAAAAATCGGATCGTCTCGACGTGAACGCTCAATTCGCCGGTTTTTGTTACGAACAAAAAACCTTCGACACCGATAAAATCACCGTGGTCGAACAGCCCGAAGGCAGTCCAGGAATCGAGAGTGGAGAGTCGGGAGTCGCCGGTATTTTTAAGCACCGTGAAATCTTCCTTTCGAGCATATATCTGAAGACGCGAAACGCCGTCAGACAAATGAACAAACGCCGCTTTGCCCATAACGCGCGGCGGAACTGCCAGCCGTCCGGCAATTCGAACGTGATACCCGTTAAGTTCGGCATTTGCCGCGTCGCGCTGTTCGTCCAACGGTTTTTCGCCTTCCGGCAAATCTGAAATATGTTTGTCTTTGATCGGCCTGGCAAACTCGACGACGTTTGTAATTGTCGCCTTTTGGTTGGAAATTATGGTTATTCCGTCTTGTATAACCCCGCGGTCGAATTTGTTCGGGTAAACATTGCCGACGAGCTCCCGCAAACTTTCAAGATGATAGCGCCTTGCTTCGGTCTGGTCGTTAGATTCGACGATTTCGTTAAACTCTGGAACACTCATAAAAAATGTAAGAAAGGCTAAACAGCATGTACGAACGTGCCTGCCGTTTCAAAAGATACGATTATAAAGAAGTGTGGCGGACTCGGCAAACTTGTCTGTTTTATGTCAGAATTGAACTGACCGCAGTTGAAGGCTTGTTTTGGGAATTGTACCCGGCACAGGTCTTCTCTGTGGCTAATTGTGTTTATGCTTAATTTAATAGATGCAAATGCCGAGATCGTCCGGCTCGAAAATGAAATAAAAAGCGGCGTTCGTGTTATCTCGCTGAGCGGCCTGACCTCAACGGCCGCCAAGGCTTTTGTGCTGTCTCAAATCCGATGCGCGACAGGGAGCACATTTGTTGTAGTTACGGATACTAATTCAACAGTGGACGAATGGAGTTGTGATTTAGACTTTTGGGATAACTCAGATAATAGGTCACAGTTTAAAGTCGATAGTGAAAAAACTTCCTCATCCCGCATTTCACATTCTTCAATCCTAACTCTGCCTTCCTTTGAAACCGACATCTATTCCGGTGTTTCACCGCACGCCGAAACGCAGGAGGTACGAGCTCTTACGCTTTGGAAGCTTGCTCAAGACAAGGCTGATTTTCTACTTTTATCCACAAAATCCCTCGTTACACGGACGTTGCCGGCGGAGGAAATCAGACTTTTGGGCGCGATCCTGAAGCGGGATAAAGATTTTGCTCCAGAAGAATTAATTACAAGGCTGGTGTCGTCGGGTTATGTTCGCGAGGAGCCGCTAAACGGTGTCGGTCAATTTTCAGTACGCGGCGGCATTGTCGATGTATGGTCGCCCGACGCCGAAACTCCGGTTCGCATAGAGTTTTTTGGAGATACTGTGGATTCTATTCGCGGTTTCGATCCGGAAACGCAGCTTTCCACGTCGCAGCTAAAAGAGATTTCGATCGCTCCGATGCGCGAGTTTTCCGCTTCGATGCAGGATTTCAAAGATTGGGCGTTTTTTTCACGCGAGCGTTTTTCCGGAGAACGATTTACCAGGAATTTAAAGGACCGAACCGATTTTGCCGATGAAGGCGAGTCATTTTCAGGTTGGGAATTTCTTTTGCCGCTGATTAAACCGCTGAACGCAAGCATATTCGACTATCTGGAAAATGTCGTCTTTGTTATCGACGAGCCGCAAATTATAGAGCATTCGCTGGAAACGTTTTATGACAGCATGCAAGCGCGTTTGGCCGAGATCACGGCAGCGGGCGATGTAGGATTGAAGCCGAATGAACTGTTTTTGGATGGAGCGGAATTGCGCGAAAAGCTTGACGGCAGACAAAGGCTTGAACTTCGGGCTCTCGGCAAGACTGCCGCAGCAACCGATGAGGAGTTTGAGATTAACCCCGACGTTCTGGCAAATGAAGGCAGAAACCTGAGCGGTAGCGAGGGTGTTTCGATTGTGGATATGAGATCGCGAAATGCGGAATCGAAAAATCCAAAGTCGGGAAACACACTCCCTACCGGTCGTGTTTCTGCCTCGGAAACCAACCCGCTTTTCTTATTTCCGACTGTCGAAAAATCTTCCGATTACGAGATCCAGTCACGTTCGACACGTAAATTTCATGGAAACGTTAGCGATTTCAGCGCCGAAATTAAGTCGCAGGCAAAAACTCAAATAAAAACTTTCATTGTTACCCAAACGATTGGAATGTCGGAGCGGCTCGAAGAGTTATTGCGCGAATACGATATCTCAATTCCGCCCGATTTCATGATGGTCGGCGATCTATCCGGCGGTTTTGAGCTTTCTTCGTCAAACCTGCTCGTTTACACCGAAACAGATATCTTTGGGGAAGCACATGGTTCAGAGTTTCGAGTTCCGAGTGAAAAGACAAAGGCGCGGACGACCAAAAGCATGTTGGGGGCGTTTATTTCGGATTTCCGCGATCTGAAGGCGGGTGATTACGTCGTTCATGTCGATCACGGCATCGGCCGGTTTGAAGGCTTGCAGACGCTTGATACCGGCGGCGTGCAACGTGAATTTATGCTGCTGATCTACGCCGATAACACAAAACTTTTCGTGCCCGTTGAGCGGCTCGATCTGGTTTCGCGGTATTCATCGGGCGAGTCGGCGGAGGTGACTTTGGACAGGCTCGGCGGCATCGGCTGGCAGAAAACAAAGGCCAAGGCCAAGCGGGCGATGCGCGATATGGCGGATGAGCTTCTTCGCCTTTACGCGGAACGAAAGCTCGTCACCGGCTTTGCCTTTTCGCCCGACGCGCCATGGCAGCATGAATTCGAAGATGCATTTCCGTTCGATCTGACGGTCGATCAGGCGTCCGCAAT